>JAZSPE010000036.1:0-4755 GCA_045537265.1 Clostridia bacterium
CCGTCAAAACGGGCAAGGCCGTGGCTGTCTTTTGGGAAATGGGCAGGAACCCAGTCCATTATAACCCCAACCCCTGCGCTATGGCACTCGTCAATAAAATATTTTAAATCTTCGCCGCTGCCGAATCTGCTTGTGGCGCTGTAATATCCTGTTACCTGATATCCCCAGGAGCCGTCAAAGGGATATTCCGCAAGAGGCATAAGCTCAATATGGGTATACCCCTGCTTTTTAATATAGGGAACAAGCTCTTTCGCCATTTCGCGATAGGTTAAAAAGCTTCCATCCTCATGGGTTTTCCAAGAGCCAAAGTGCATTTCATAAATGTTTATGGGCTTATTATAAGGCTCTGTTTTTTCTCTCTTTAAGAGCCACTCATCGTCGTTCCATTTATAAGACAAATCCGCCGTGACCGATGCGGTTTCAGGGCGGAGCTGACTTGCAAAAGCCATAGGGTCTGCCTTATAAAGCTCCTGACCATTTCGGGTTGTTATAAGATACTTATAAACCTCACCCTCTTCAATGCCCTCTATAAAGGTCTCCCAAACGCCGTGATTTTCATGTAGCTCCATAGGATTTGCGTCCTTGTTCCAACCGTTGCTGTCGCAAACAACGCTTACGGCTGACGCTTCCGGGGCCCATACAGCAAATCGGTAGCCTTTTTTACCTTCTCTTCTTTCCTTATGGGCACCCAACATTTTATAAAGATTATAATGCTTGCCCTGGTTGAAAAGATAGAGAAGAGGCTCCGATGTATAGTTAACTTTTGCTTCTTTATTCGTTTTTCTCATGGTGTCTCCCTCTTCGTTTTGGTAATGTTGCCTATAACAAAGGCAAAAACCTGCTGTGAAACAGTATACTTTTACTATTTTCATTGTATCAAAGATTCTTGCCTTTGTCTATGATGATACTTACCAAAATATTCCTTGTTCCTTTGTTATTTTCCAATAAAAAACCGCATTTTTCTTGGAGAAATCGCTATTTCTTCCGCATTTTCCAGAAGTTCTTTTGCCTTTTCCCCAAGCTCCTCCGTCTTTATATAAGCCATTTCATCTGAACAGTTCACTATGAAAAGCCCCGCTCCGTTTTTCGCCTTATTCCCAAAAACATCTTTTCCGTCTTTTATCTCACGAAGATAAACAAAAACTTTATCCTTTGCATAAAGAGGCAGGAATGTTCCCCTCTTTAAAAAGTCGTTTTCGTTGCGGAGTTTTATGAGCGCCTTATAATAGTCAAAAAGCTCCTCATTTATTTTTCTCCAAGGGAAAGGCTTCCTGTTATACGGGTCACGGAAGCCTTCCATTCCTGCTTCGTCTCCGTAATAAATTGACGGAACGCCAACGAAGGTCATCTGCATAAAGACCATAAGCATAAGCCTCTCCAACGCAAGCTTTTCCTCGTCCCCGCATAGAGAATAGTTCCACTTTTCCTCATCGCTCATAAAGATGGGGTCAACATTTGTTCCCAAAACAGTCTTAATTCTCGCCGTATCGTGGGTCCCTGCCATATTCATAAGGCTGTATGAAACCTCTTTGGGATAGTTTTCTAAGATTTTCATTATTCTTTTTTCAAACTGAGTAGCGTTTATATATCCCTTTATAAAGTCAATCATACAGTCCTTAAAAGGATAGTTCATAACGCTGTCAAGCTCATCGCCTAAAAGATACTCTCTTTGGCTGCTGTAACTTATTTTATTTGAGGCGTCTTCCCAGACCTCGCCGATTATGACGCAGTCCTCTTTTTCGCTTTTTGCCTCTTTTCGAAGTGTTTTTATAAAGCTGTCGGGAAGCTCATCAGCAACATCAAGACGCCAGCCTGATGCACCAAGACGGAGCCACTTCTTTATTATAGCATCTTTCCCCGTTAAAATATGGTCTAAATATGTCGGCTCTGTTTCATTTACATTAGGAAGATTGGTGCATCCCCACCAGCTCTCATAATTGTTTCCGTCTTTGAACTGATACCATTTGCGATAGGGAGAATTTATATCCTGATAAGCGCCCTCTCCCTCGCCGTAATTTTTATATTTGTTAAAATAAACGCTGTCCGCCCCCGTATGAGAGAAAACTCCGTCCAATATTATGCGGATGCCGCTCTTTTTGGCCTTTTCGCAAAGGCGTTTAAAGTCCTCTTCCGTTCCAAACATTGGGTCAATTTTCGTATAGTCAGCCGTGTCGTATTTATGATTTGAATAGGCGTCAAAAATAGGGTTTAAATAGATAACGCTTATGCCCAAATCCGCAAGATACGGGAGTTTTTCTTCAATCCCTTTTAAGTTTCCGCCGTAAAAATCGTTGCAGGCAGGGCCGTTTTCAAAGGGATGCTTTTGGAAGGTAAACGGCTCATACCAATCCTTATGAAGAATATATTCCTCTCTCTTTTTAGGTTTTTCTTCCCTTTTATAAAATCTGTCGGGGAAAATCTGATACATAACGCAGTCATAAAACCAAGTCGGAGTTTTAAAGCTTTTGTCATAGACGGTTATCTGATAGTCTTTTTCGTCTGGAAAAGCCTTTAAAACACCCTCTCCTCCGAATCTTTCCTCGTTATCAGAATAGATTTTCCATCCCTCGTCGGTCTCTAAAATAAAATGATACCAGACAAGCTGAGCCGTCTCTGGCATAACTGCACGGCAGGAAAAGCCTCCCTCTGTTTTCTCCATCGGGATAAGAGTTTCCCTGTTATCAAACCAAAGGCGCAAAGATGCGGAAAAAACGCCCTCCGTTTCTATAAAAAACTCGGCAGAACTTTCTGTTTTCATTGCCCCGAAAGGCTTTTTATGTTTTAAATCTCTTGAATTATAGTATGCCTTCATTTTATCTCCTTAATGTCTTTCTTTTTATAAATTTTAACATATATTTTTGACGATTGCAAATGTTTTTGAGGCGGTTTGAACAATCTCCCTAAATTCGTCTTTTTTCGGCAAAAATTCCTTGACAAAAACCCCCTGTAACTGTTATAATTATATATGTATCAAAGGTCTGTTCTTTCTTAGTTTTTATGCAGAGCGGAAAAGGACCGAAATAACCTTTTGTTACTGACGGAAAAAGCGGAAAACCGCGTGGGAGCAAAAGGAATATAAAGCCGACCGTCTGGGCAGACAATTCATTTATTGGATTTGTCTACCCTTTTTTATTTTTAAAATTCTTATGGAGGTTGTCATTATGAAAAAAATAGGTATCATTATGGGTTCTGACAGCGATTTGCCTGTGGTTGAAAAAGCTATAAATACTTTAAAGGAATATGGTGTCCCTTATGAAGTTCATGTTTTCTCTGCCCACAGAACTCCCGAGCAGGCAAAGGACTTTTCCCAAAATGCAATTAAAAACGGTTTTGGGGCAATCATTGCCGCTGCGGGAATGGCAGCGCACCTTGCCGGAGCAATTGCAGCTAACACTACCCTTCCTGTTATCGGTATTCCGGTTAAGGCAGCTGTTCTTGACGGAATGGACGCCCTTTTATCAACAGTTCAGATGCCACCGGGTATCCCTGTTGCAACTGTTGGCATAAACGGCGCGGTTAATGCAGCCCTCCTTGCAATACAAATTCTTGCGGTATCCGACGAGACACTCTCTGAAAAACTTATTGAAGCAAGAAGGAAAGCCGCTGAAAAGGTTTTGGATAAAAACAAAGCTATTGAGGATAATTTCAACAACTAAACGGAGGTAAAACATGGGAGGATTTTTTGGAACAGTAAGTAAGCACGACGCAATCTCCGATGTCTTTTTCGGCACGGACTATCATTCCCATTTAGGCACACGCCGAGGCGGAATGGCGGCGGTTTGCGATAAAATTGGTCTCCAAAGAGACATTCATAATATCGAAAATGCACCTTTTAGAACAAAGTTCGCTAAGGTTTTTGAAGAGATGCAGGGAAAGAGCGCTATCGGCTGTATAAGCGACAGCGACCCGCAGCCTCTTTTAATCCGTTCTAACATTGGCACCTATGCCATTTCTACAATCGGTCTTATCAATAACTCAGAAGAGCTTATTGAAAAGTATCTTTTAACCGATGGCGGACACTTTACGGTTATGACAGGAGGAAAGGTAAACTCCACAGAGCTTATCGCTTCACTCATTAACCAGAAAGATTCTTTTACTGAGGGTATTAAATTTGCTCAAAGCGTTATTGACGGAACCGCATCAATCCTTATCCTAAAAGATGACGGAAATATTATTGCGGCCCGCGACCGTCTTGGAAGAATTCCTGTTCTAATCGGAAAAAACGAAGACGGCTTTTGCGTTTCCTTTGAGGATTTTGCTTATAAAAAGCTTGGGTATGACGATTTTAAGGAGCTTGGCCCCGGGGAAATCGTTGAGCTTACGGCAGACAGCTGTACTATTCTTGCTCCTCCGGGAGAGGAAATGAGAATATGCGCTTTCCTCTGGTCTTATTATGGCTATCCAACCTCTTGCTATGAGGGAATAAATGTTGAAACCATGAGATGCCGCAACGGCGAGATTATGGCACAAAACGATATGGAGGCAGGACTTACAGAAGGTATTGATTATGCCTGCGGTGTTCCGGATTCGGGAACTCCTCACGCAATCGGCTATGCAAACAAGAGCCACATTCCTTTTGCTCGGCCTTTTATAAAATATACTCCAACCTGGCAGAAGAGTTTTACTCCTGCAAGTCAAAAAGACAGAAACAAGATTGCAAAAATGAAGCAAATTCCTGTTTCTGAGCTTATCCACGATAAAAATCTTCTTTTTGTTGATGACTCAATTGTAAGAGGAACTCAGCTTAAAGAAACC
>JAZSPE010000180.1:0-2870 GCA_045537265.1 Clostridia bacterium
CCGATATGGTCCTCGTGACCGTGGGTTAAGACGATACCCTTAATACGATTTTTATGCTTGATAAGGTAAGTCCAGTCGGGGATAACCATATCAACACCAAGCATATCATCGTCAGGAAAGGCAAGACCGCAGTCGAGTATAACTATGTCGCTCCCATACTCGAAAACGGTGAGATTTTTGCCAATCTCTAAGATACCGCCAAGGGGTGTTATTTTAATTTTTTTAGATTTTTGCACAATTTACCTCCATTTATAAAATTTTCGTGCAATAAAACACCAAAAAAGAACCAAAACCTTAAAAAAGGCAGAGGTTGTGGCGTTTTATTAAATTAACCGCTCAATATAAACTACGGTCATTATACCACAAATTTATTGTTTTTTCAATAGGTTTAATAGATTTTTTTGTTTTCCTCTTTATTTTTGGGGATTAGTATGATAAAATTATACTATACGGTTTGGAGGAAGAAATATGGTTAATATCGGAAACGATTGGGACGGCATTTTGAAAGATGAGTTCGGGAAGGAATATTATCTTAATATAAGGAGCTTCTTGAAAAATGAATACCGTACTCATATAATATACCCTAATATGTTTGACATATTTAATGCTTTAAAGTATACACCATATAGTGGGGCGAAAGTTGTCATAATCGGGCAGGACCCATATCACGGGGAAGGTCAGGCCCACGGTCTTTGTTTTTCCGTTCAGGACGGGGTTAAACCGCCCCCATCCCTTGTTAATATCTATAAGGAAATTCATGAGGATTTAGGCGTTCCAATTCCTAAAAGCGGGAACCTTACCAAATGGGCAAAAGAGGGAGTTTTGCTCCTTAACAATGTCTTAACCGTCCGTGCAGGAAGTCCCAACAGCCACAAAGGAAAAGGCTGGGAAGAGTTCACCGACTGCATAATCAGGAATTTAAACGACAGGGAAGAGCCCCTGGTCTTTATGCTTTGGGGAGGCAACGCAAGAGAGAAGAAGAAGCTTATCACGAATAAGAGACATCTTATCCTGGAAAGCGTTCATCCAAGTCCCCTTTCTGCTTATAATGGTTTCTTCGGTTGTAAACATTTTTCCAAAGCCAATGAGTTTTTAATTTCAAAAGGAATTTCCCCAATAGATTGGGACTTAACAAAATAAAAGAGAGATGTTTAACATCTCTCTTATTTTATATCTTTAACATAGATTTTCTTATTTCGGATTTTAATTTCCTTGTTGCAAATTTCATAAGAGGCTTTCTTATGAGAGATGATAACAAGGGTTTTATTTTTAAGGCCTTTAAGGTTTGCAAGAAGCTCTCTTTCGGTTTCCTCGTCAAGAGCCGAGGTTGACTCATCAAGCAAAATAACGCTTCGGTTGGAAAGGATTGCTCTTGCAATTGCAAGACGCTGAATTTGTCCCTCGGAAAGACCAAGACCTCTTTCGCCGATCCTGGTTTCAAGCCCTAGTGGGAATTCCTTTATAAAGCCGTCTGCACAGCTTATTTTAAGGGCATTTTCTATTTCCGCGTCGGTTGCGTCAGGCTTGGTTATGGAAATTGCCTCTTTAATTGTTCCTGAAAGAAGAAGGCTGTTTTGAGGAACATAAGAGAAAAGGGGACGAGTGCTCTTGCTTATCTGAATATCTTTCCCGTCAGAGAGGCTAAGATGAATCTCTCCGCTGTCAGGAGAGTTAACCCCTAAAAGAAGCTTTAAGAGGGTGCTCTTTCCTATCCCTGAAAGACCTGTGATAACTGCAAAGTCGCCCTTTTCGATTTCAAGGTTTGCCCCTGAGAGGATAATCTCTCTGTCGTATGAGAAAGTAATGTCAGAAAATACAATAGAGGAAAGCTTTTTATAGGTTTTCTCTGGGTTGATTTTCTTTTTGTTAAGGCCTTTCTCATCTGCAATATTCTCAATTTCAAGAACTCTTTCCGCTGAGGCGAGAACGCCAAAATAACGAGGCATAATTCCCGTAATCCCTGCAAAAGGAGTCTGAATCTGGTTAACAAGTTGGAGTATTGCGGTTACTGTTCCCACAGAAACAAGACTATTTAAAAGACAAAAGGCGCTGTAACCGAAAGCAAAGATATAGCCAAGCTGGAATATAAGAGTAAGGCCTGTCCCTGCAAAAATCCCAACATACTGGCGTCTTAATTTTGCCTTATAGTTTTCTTTCTGATACTCATCGGAAATACTTTCGATTCTTTCTTCAATACCGAAAACTTTAATCATAAGCATTCCGCCGATGGACTCATAGAAGAAGGAACGAAGCTTGCCTTCCGTTTCCATAGCTTTTTTATGTAAAGATTTAACAAGCTGTCTTAAAATACTTGCAACAAAAAGAACTAAAAAACCGCCAACCAAGAAAATGATAGTAAATTTCGCATCTAAAATAATAAGAGAAGCGGTTGCAAAAATCAGGGCGGAAAGCATTGAAACAACGGATGGAAGAAGGTTTATAACTCCGTCGCTTATAACAGAGATGTCGTTTGTGAGCCTTGTCATAAGGTCTCCGCTGGGCATTTCTTTAATTACGCCGTAATCCTTTTTAAGAATAGTTGAGAAGAGCTTTTTCTTAAAGGCAATCTCCGTTTTTGCAGAGGCTCTTGCGGAAAGCCATTGCTGGAAAAATTTTAAGATAACCTGAGCAAGGATTAAGCCAAGAAGGATCCAAAGGTCAAAGCCAAGCTTTTCGCGGTTTACTGAAACAGCCGAATCAATGACATTTCTGCATATAAAAGCAAAAAGAACACCTAAAAAGGACATGGCCGTGCTTATTAAAGCCAGGGCAATGACAACAAAAAGTTGACTCTTTGCCACGCCAAACAGCCATTTCAAGGTGTTTTTATCTTTTATCTTATTACTTTGCATTTTCCAAGACACCATTTT
>JAZSPE010000064.1:0-4557 GCA_045537265.1 Clostridia bacterium
GGTTTATCTCAAATATAAGGAAGCAAAAGAGGGGGAGGAGAAGGTTGAAACTTATACAGGCGACAGGCCTTATAACGAAGGAAGTAAAGTATGGCGACAATAGCCGTATTATAACCATTATCTCTCCCGAGCTTGGGAAAATTTCCGCCATAACAAATAAATATAAAGGCGGAAAAGGGAAAGCGCTTCCTTCTTTGCAACTTTTCTCTTATAGCTCATTTGTGCTTTTTAAAGGTAGTGATAAAGGCCTTTATCATATAAACGAGTCAGACATTATTGAACCCTTCAAGAATTTGAGGGAAGACCTTATGGGGATTGTCTATGCCTCATATTTTTGCGATGTTGCAAACCATATAGTTATGGAAAACGAAGAAAATCCCGAATTTTTAAGACTTATTCTCAATATGTTTTATGCTCTTTCTCAAAAGGACGCGAATTTTGACAAAATAAAAACTGTTTTCGAATGGAAAACAGCGGTGTTGGAAGGCTATGCTCCCGATTTGGGAAAATGTTCCTCCTGCGGAGCGGAAGAGGTTTCCTATCTTGATTTGGGAAGAGGCGTGGGGCTTTGCAAAAACTGCGGGAAAGACTATGCAGGCGTGGCTGAGATAAGCCCAAATATTAAAGACGCAATAAAATACATAGAAAATGCGGAGCTTTCAAAAGTCCTCTCTTTTGAAATAAGCGACAAACTTTGTGAGTATCTGAACTCTTTAAGTGAAATATATCTCAGGATGCACTTAGGGACAGAGTTTAAAACCCTTGAATATTTAAAAAAGATGAAATAAAAGCACCTCTTAGCGAGGTGCTTTTTTCTTATTTCTTTTTCATGTCAGCACGGTTGCTCTTAACGATGTTGATACACTGCTCTAAATCCTTGATTGTGTTAACAACAACATTTTCAACATTTTCAAGTAAGTAGTCAGCATATTCGTAAGAAGAAGTCTTTGTTGAGAAAGCCTGAGAATTTGCTGCATCAACGATTTCAGATGCCTGAGCCTTTGCCTTTTTGGTGATTTCGTTTTCATCAACCATAGCAATTATCTGGTCGTTTGCAGTTTTGATGAGATTGTTTGCCTCGGTTTTAGCGTCAGCAATAATTCTTTCTCTTTCTTCCTTAATCCATTTTGCCTGTTTTAAATCTTCAGGAAGCTTAAGCTTGATTTCGGCAAGAACTTCTAAAAGCTCGTCCTTGTCTAAAAGGCATCTTCCTGAGAAAGGAACGGCAACACCTTTGTCAACTATATCTTCCAATTCTTCAAGTAATTCTAAAGCGTCCATATTAAACCCTCCTGTTTGTCTGTATATAAATCTAAATTATTAACTAATTAAAGCGGGATTTTATAACGGGGATAAGCTCGTCAGGAACAAGTCCTTTAAGGTCGCCGTCATAAGATGCAATTTCCTTAACAACACTTGAACTTAAAAACATATACTCAGTGCTTGCAGGAATGAAAAGGGTTTCAACCTCATCATCGAGTCTGCGGTTGATAAGAGCCATCTGAAATTCATATTCAAAATCTGAAACGGCCCGAAGCCCCTTTATAACTGTTTTTGCATTATTTTTCTTAATGCAATCTACCAAAAGCCCCGAAAAGCTGATAACCTCAACATTTGGGATATCGGCGGTAACTTTTTTTATAAGATCAACTCTTTCCTCGGCGGTAAAAAGCGGTTTCTTTTCAGCGTTACACAAAACCGCAACAATAACCTTGTCGAAAAGAGCGGATGTTCTTTTGATAATGTCTAAATGACCATTTGTGCAGGGGTCAAAACTGCCGGGATATACCGCGATGTTCATAAAATCAACTCCATCGGACTCAGGCCTTTTTAAAAAAGGAAACAATGGTTTTTCCGTATTTTGCCTGCTTTATACAAACAAAATTGTCATTTTCGACTGTCTCGCCCTTATCCTCGGTTTCGCAAACGATAACGCCGTTATCCGCTAAAAGATTATTTTTAAAAATAATCTCAAAAACAGGAGCGAGAAGCCCTTGGTTATAAGGCGGGTCGAGAAATATTATATCAAACTGTGTCTTTTGGCTTCTGAGAAACTCCAAAGCGTCGGCTTTAAGAATTTTTGAAGAAGAAAGAACACGAGCCTTCTGGGCATTTTTGTGTATAATTTCAAAAGAGGAGGAATCCTTTTCGATAAAAGTGCAATGACTGCATCTTCGGCTGAGTGCCTCAATCCCCATAGCGCCGCTTCCTGCAAAAAGGTCTAAAACATTTTCGCATGGGAGGTAGGGCATCAGAATATTGAAGATTGATTCTTTAACTCTATCAGTTGTGGGACGGGTATTAAGCCCCTCAGGAGCAAGAAGTTTAAGACCTCTCGCCGTTCCGGAAATAACTCTCATAGACAAAGTTTCCCCATAAACAAATTTATACTATTATATTGTATAACAATAGTTGAAAATTGTCAAGGTTTTTAAGCAAAAAAGCTCCCCGCCTGTGCCGTAAACGGAAAAAAGTAAAAACCTGCGTAGCAGGTGGGTATCGTCCCGGATGCTTTACAAGTCCACTGGCCGCAAAGCGGGAGGCATGTGCGCCACATCCGGAGAAACAGTTCCCTAATAAAATTTGTTGGTTTTACATTTATACCGTGAATACGAACACTGCAGGGAGTGTGAATATAATATATCACAATTCTCTGTAAATTTCAATAGAAAAAAGTAGATGGAAAAATTTTTTATATTTGGTAATCTAACATATAACGGGCGGAAATATCATAGAATTCAGTGGAGGTATGATATATGGAAGAGACTAAAAAAATGACACATAAAATGACAATGGAAAGCAGAGAAAAGCTGTTTTTAACGGGAGTTGAAGATATAGACAGCTTTGACGAAAATGAGGTTTTGGCATATACATCCGAGGGGCTTTTGTGCATCAAGGGAAAGGATTTGCATATAAATCGGCTAAGCGTTGACGACGGAGAACTATGGGTTGAAGGAGAGATTGACTCCTTAACTTACAGCAATGCAATGCAGTCTAAGGGCGGTTTCTTCGGAAAACTTTTAAGGTAGTCTTATGTGGTTTGAAAATCAGTTTCCCTATTTTCTCTATATGGCCCTCTGTGGCGGATTTCTTATGTTTTTATATGACTTTTTAAGGATAAGCCGAAGACTTTTTAATTGCCCTGATTTTCTTGTAAACCTTGAAGATATCCTGTTTTCCGTTCTTTCGGCAGTCTTGGTTTTTTATGTAACCTATCTTAAAAACGACGGAGAAATAAGGTGGCAAACGGCGGTTGGCCTCCTGCTTGGAATTGTGCTCTATCTTTTCATTGTAAAGGACAGATGGGTAAAAATCGGATGCGTTATAATGCGTTTTCTTGCGAGAATTTTAGAAAAAATTTTAAAGATAATCTTAAAACCCGTTATGATATTTGTGGGGGCAATTTCAAGACCTTGTAAAGTGGTTTTCTGGTATTCGGGAAAAGGTATAAAATTCCTTAAAATACGGGGGAAAATCACGGCAAAAAACATAGGAAATATATTGCGAAAAAAATGAGAATAATTGTTGACAAAGCAAATTCGTTAATATATAATATAATTAAGTATAATGTTATTTACCGTAGAAAAGGGGTGGGAGCATGGCAAAACAGAAACAAAAGACAGTTGATATTAAGCAAGTAGTGCTCAGAGTGCTTTTTATTGGCTTTGTTTTGTATGCCCTTTACCATCTTGCAACTCAGCAGGTTTCTATGATTCAAAAGCAAAAAACAGTTAAAGAATGTGAAAGCATGATATCGGCTGCAAAGGCAGAAAATGCCCGTCTGGAAGAAGAACTTGAGCTTGTTAATACGGATGAATATAAAGAACAAAAGGCTCGTGAGCTTTTGGGATATGTAAAAAGTGATGAGCGCATCTATGTTGATGTTACGAAATAAAAGAGTTTCGTATATGGGCTTATTTTAAGGAGGATTTTTTCACACGATGCAGTTGGAAATTGGAAGCATACAAAATGGTAAGGTCACAGGGGTAGTTGCTTTCGGGGCTTTTGTGGAGCTCCCCGACGGACAAACAGGGCTTGTTCATATTTCAGAGGTTGCCTCTGAATTTGTAGATGATGTAAGCAAGTTTTTAAAGGTTGGACAAGAAGTTAAGGTTAAAGTCGTTTCTGTTGAAAACGGTAAAATCGGCTTGTCTATTAAAAAAGCAAGTGAAGACGGAAAGAAAGAAAAAGGGAATAAACCTTTTCCTAAAAAAGAAGGAAAGAAGAAAGCTCCTTATGTATTTTCCGGAAAGCCTGAGGAATTCGAGTTCAAAAGAAGCTCAGATGGCGAAATGTCATTTGACGATATGCTTTTAAAGTTTAAGCAAGACAGTGATGAGCGTATTTCAGATTTAAAGCGTAACACTGAAAACAAGCGTAACGGCGGATATCGCAGATAAGATTTTGATGCGTTTTTTCTACATAGTAAATTGATGCCATATTCACTTGGTGAATATGGCATTTATGAATAAAGATGCCATTATGTGCCCCATATGGCAGGAAAATGAATTTTACGGGCAGAAAGGCGAAAGGTATGTCAGGACATAGTAAATGGGC
>JAZSPE010000153.1:0-3501 GCA_045537265.1 Clostridia bacterium
TCTGGGGATATTATAAATACTATGTTATTGTAGTGCTTTTGATTATCGCGGCAGTGGGCGCAACCGTTTATAACAAGATGACCACTCCAAAGCCTGACCTTGAAGTTATGGTTTTTGCGGATGCTTATATGACTGAGGAAATGAAAGCTCCTATAAAAGAGGTTGTTGAAAAGTTCGCTTTTGAAAAAAATGAAGAACTTTTTGCAGAGGTTACTCTGACAGAGGTCCCTTTCCACGATACTTATAGGAGTGAGGAAATTCAGGGAAGCTGTGCAAAGCTTATGGCTGAGCTTAGCTTAGGGGAAAGAAAGGTATTTATCCTTGACCAAGTTGTTTTTGATTATATAGCACAAGATGTTCCCCCAACTGAAATCTGGGACGAGAATTATTCCATCGCCCTTGGGGAAAACGCTAAGAAAGCTCTTGGGCTTGATGAGGATGAAACATATTATTACCTGACGCAGATTCTTTATGAAGAGAAAGACAAAGAAGATAACGCCATAAAATTTGAATATATGGCAAAGGTTTATGAAGGCCTTCATGATATTAGGTAAAATAATACCCTTTCGAAAAATCGAAAGGGTATTATTTTTAGTGATGTGAATTTTTACCTTCAATGATTGGTCTTTCCTTAAAGAAGAAAGAAATGGACCAAAGTCCTGCAAGTCCTATAATTGTATAGATTATACGGCTGAGGACTGCCATCTGTCCGCCAAATAAAGCGGCAACAATATCGAAACCGAAAATTCCGATGCTGCCCCAATTTATGGCACCTATAATTACCAGGATAAGTGCAACTGTATTCATAGTGTTTGCTCCTTTTTAGATTATTTGTTCATTCTTATTTTGCATTAAATTCAAATAAATATGCAAAAATAAAGCAGAGATAATTTAAAATTAAAGGAGAAAATATGAAAAAAATTATTTTTGCCATTATTTGTTTTTTTGCTTTTTGCCTTATGCTCTATAACATTTCCTCAAAAAATTATGGAGTTATAGAAAACGATGGCGGGGACTTCCGGGAAAGCTTTAACAGCGCCGAGAATATGGCTCTTGCAAAGGAAATCGGGGAGAAAACCAAGGCGAAAGAGGCTGTTGTTATCGGGAATGAAAAGAGAATTGTGGCAGGAATTTCCTTAGAAAAAGGGGCAACAAACCGAAGTGCTCTCAAAACTCTATCGGAGAAAATTCTTCGTAAAAAATATCCGAAAGCCGAAATAAAGGTAGAAGTCCAGACCTCAAAAACCGAGGAAATTCTCTCTTTTGCAAGGAGCATTGAAAAGGGAGAAAAGGGCAAAACTCTGAAAGAAAAGGCAGAAAAACTTTTTAATCCATAATTTTCATATTTCGTTGATTTTTTGTCTTAGCTATGGTAGAATACTAAGCAAGGAGTGATTTTGATTGGCTAATATAAAAACGGAAAAAATCGTGGAAGGGGCGCATATAAGACTTGTTAGTGCCCGTCAGTTTAAAACGAACAGAATATCAATGTTTTTTCATATTCCATTGAGTCGGGAGAATGTTACCAAGGTTTCCCTTTTAAGACAGGTTATGAAAAGAGGGACGAAAAACTTCCCGACCCTTACTCATCTTGCCTCCGAGCTTGAAGATATGTATGGTGCATCTTTATCCGGCGGAATAAGGAAGAAGGGCGACGGCGAGCTTTTCTATTTCACAGTTGAATATATTGCTGACAGATTTGTGGGCGAGAATATAACCAAAAGAGCAACTGCTCTTTTAAATGAGGTTGTTTTTAACCCGCTTATTGAGGATGGCGGTTTTTCCCAGGACTATTTAAATCAGGAAAAGAAAAACCTTCAAAGTTATATTGAAGGGATTATTAACGACAAGCGCGAATATGCCCAGCTCAGATGCGTTGCCGAAATGTTTAAAGACGAGCCTTACGGGATTTTTGAGTATGGTTATATTGAAGATTTTGATGATATAACTCCAAAAAGCCTTTATGAATTTTACAAAAAAATTATAAACGAGTCTCATATTGAGATTTTCGTTAGCGGGACTTTCGATGAGGAACAAATTGTTTCGGAAATCAAAAATGGCTTTAATATTTCTCCAAGAAAATGCGAAGAAGTTAAGAACGAAATCGCAAAAGAAAGGGAAGAAATCAACAAAATAATCGAAGAAATGGATGTTACTCAGAGTAAACTCTGCATAGGCTTAACTTGCGATACCCCATATGACAATGAGGATTACCCTGCCCTTATGGTTTATAACTGCGTCTTCGGCGGAAGTGCATTTTCCAAGCTTTTCAATAATGTTAGAGAGAAGCTCAGTCTTGCTTATTTCGTCTTTTCAAGAATTGATAAAATGAAGAGTTATATGCTTATAAGCTCGGGAATCGAAACGGGAAATTACGATAAAGCATATAACGAAATTATGGCACAAATGGACAAAATGACAAAGGGAGAAATAACGGAAGAAGAGCTTATTGCGGCTAAAAAAGCCCTATCTAATTCCATTAATTCAATGAGGGATAGCCTTGCCGCCATGGAAGATTTTTATATGAGCCAGATTATCTGCGGCACAGACGACAGTCTTGATGAAACACTCTCAAAAACCGATGCCGTAACCCTTGACGAAATAGTTAAGGTGGGCAAAAAAATTAAGCAAAACACCATTTATTTCCTGAAAGGAAAGGAGGAGAAATAATGAATTTTTCTAAAATATATAACGAAAAAATTGACGAAACTCTCCTTTTGGGAACTCATAAAAGCGGGCTTACCGTTGCCCTTGTCCCTAAAAAGGGATTCAGCAAATATTATGCCATTTACGGCACAAAATACGGCTCAATTGACCGTGAATTTATCCCTCTCGGGGAGAACGAAAAGCTGACTCTTCCTGACGGCGTTGCCCATTTTTTAGAGCATAAGCTTTTCGAAATGCCCGACGGGACAAATGCCTTTGACCATTTTTCCCAAGTTGGTGGGAACAGCAATGCCTTTACAAGCTTTAATATAACGGCATATCTTTTCTCTTGCACAGAGAATTTTTATGAAAATCTTGACATTCTTTTGAATTTTGTTAACACTCCGTATTTTACAGAGGAAAATGTTGCCAAAGAGCAGGGGATAATCGGTCAGGAAATCAAGATGTATGACGATGACCCACAGTGGAGAGTTTTCTTTAATATGCTCTCGGCGATGTATCATAAAAACCCTGTAAAGCGCGACATTGCAGGAACGGTTGAGTCTATAAGCGAGATAACTCCCCAGCTTTTATATAAGTGCACCAACACCTTTTATAACCCGTCCAATATGACATTGGTTTTGGTGGGGGATATTGACGAGAATAAGATTGAGGAGTATATTGACAAAAACATTCCTGAAAATCGGGACAGCGGAGAGGTTAAGAAGTTTACAGAGGATGAGCCAGAGGTCATAAAAGAAAAATACATCGAGCAAAAATTAAGCGTTTCAACTCCGATTTTTGCAGTTGGCTTTAAAGAAAAAGAAACAGGAATAAAGTCGGATCGTAGCCATG
>JAZSPE010000183.1:0-2474 GCA_045537265.1 Clostridia bacterium
CATGGCTACGATCCGACTTTATAATGCCCCATTATGAGTATTTTACCATTCCGGGAATGGATTGGCTTACAAGAGATGTCCGCGATGAACTCCATTGCCATCAGGTTGGTTCAGCAGCTCAACAGCTTGGCAAAAAACAGGTTTTATCTGAAAGCTTTGGCCTCAGCGGACATAACACAAGCTTTGAAGAATTCAGGAAGGTTTGCGAATGGCAGATGGTTAAAGGTATTAACCTTTTCTGTCAGCATTTAGAAGGATATTCGTTAAGAGGTCTTAGAAAAAGAGACTATCCACCTGCAATGTTCTATCAACAACCGTGGTGGGAGGAATATAAAACCTTTAATGATGCCATCTCCCGAGTTGGAATGATTTTAGCAGAGGGGAAACCTGAATGCGATACTTTGGTTATTCATCCGCAGACAACGGCGTGGACATTATTTAATAATGGAGAAAACGAAGGCTTAGAAGAGCTTAACGATGCATTTATTGAGGTTTTGAACAATTTACAGGATAAGCATATCAAATTCCATTTAGGAGACGAAACTCTTATTGAGAGACATGGGAGCATTGATGGAGATACTTTTGTTATAGGCGAGATGCGTTATAAAACAGTGGTTATTCTCCCTGACACAGTTCTTTTGGATAATACGAAGAAACTTATCGACGAATATAAGCAAAATGGTGGAAGAATTGCAAAAGAAGAGGATATTGCTCCAAACAATATAGTGGATAATCCTAATGTTCGATATACAAAACGAGTTTATGATGGATTTGATGTTCACTATTTTGTTAACCCAACTAATGAAAAACAAAAAGCGCACATCAAAGATGGCGCCAAGATAGTTGATATTGTTACCGGGGAAATTAAACCCTTTGGCGGAGAATACGAATTTTCTCCATATGATAGCTTGTTAGTTATTGACGACGGCACAGCAAGGGCAGAAGTTGAAGAAAAGATCCTCAAAACTTTAAATCTTGAGGGCGAGTGGGATATAGTAGGGCAAAGTGAAAATATTCTCACTTTGGACTATTGTAAATATTCTTTTGACGGCGAAGTGGTTGAGGAGAATGGATATGTTCTTAATATCCAGGAAAGAGCCTGTGCTTTGGGCCGTCCCGTTGAAATTAAGCAAGAATTCAGAGTTATGTCAGAAATAGTTCCCGAAAACCTCTGCCTTACAATTGAAAAACCTGAGAATTTTGAAATTAAGATTAACGGCGTAGTGGTAAATAATGCTCCGTGTGGTCATTTTCTTGACACATCATTTAAAAAGGTTGATATCGCTAAACATTTTAAGGCAGGAGAAAATAAAATAGAGCTTAAAACTATATTCAAACAGT
The DNA here is from genome assembly GCA_045537265.1 of Clostridia bacterium. GTDB lineage: Bacteria > Bacillota > Clostridia > Monoglobales > Monoglobaceae > SIG454. The sequence continues at coordinate 1,342 of JAZSPE010000183.1, forward strand.
CAGAAAAGTTCTATGAATCCCTTAAAAAAGCCTATGTTTTTGAAAGTGAACTTAACAAGCTTACATACGATATGGAAATTGAGCCTGTTTACCTTGTAGGAGATTTTTCTGTCAAAACAAGTGGAAAGTTTGAAAAACTTGAGAAAAAGGCGGTTCGATACTCAGGAGAGTTATCTATTGGAGCGCCAAAAGAAAAAGTGACTCTTGCTAATATGGAACAGCAAGGCTTTCCGTTCTTTGCAGGAAAACTAACTCTTGAAAATACAATTTTTGTTGACGATGTCCAGCAGAAGATTGTGTTTGATAAAAAGGGTATTAATGCTGTTTTGGTAGAAATAAACGGTAATTTTGCAGGGAAGATAATCTGGAATCCGACTGAACTTGATTTGTCGGAGTATCTTAAAAAGGGTGAAAATAAAATTCAGCTTACAGTTGTTAACAATTTGAGAAATATGTTAGGCCCGCATCATTTGGAAGAGGGCGAAAGCCTTTGCGTTGTCCCGGCATCTTTCCTTAAAGAAAAATGTGTTTGGGTAAGCGAGCCGATGGAATGGAATGACGGTTATTGCTTTGTAGAAACCGGACTTATGTAAAATTGCTAATAATCAAGAGGACATATTATGAAAATGCAAAAAATAGGTAAAAGCAATTTAATAAAGTATTATACTTATTTAGGGTTATATAATATAATGACCCTATTTACCTCAGGGACGATTCTGCAGGTGTTTTTGAACTGGAAAGCTTTATCGAGCGAGGAGATATCTTTAATAATCTCTTTTGGATTTTTAATGCAAACTTTTGGAATAGGAGTATCCACCTTCTTCGCAGATAAAATTAAGAATGTTTCAAAAGTGGTGGCGGCATTCAACATTCCTTTGGTGCTGTTTCCAATGTTATTGCTATATCTTTCCGCTGAAAATGCCTTAAATGCTGAGAATATTCTCTCTTTGATAATTCCGGTTTATGCGGTTTTTAGCTTTTGTATAGGAGTGAATGCAACCCTTGCATATAAATTACCTTACCATATTACAGATATAAGTAATTATGGAACAATTTCTAGTGTATCAGGTATTATAAGTAATTTGTTAGGGATAGGTTCATCCTTTGTGTTTGTTCTGTTAACGGGCATTTAT
>JAZSPE010000031.1:0-2856 GCA_045537265.1 Clostridia bacterium
ATAAAGCCGTTTGCCTTTGCAATCTCCATTGGGTCTCCGCCCTCTTCAAACATTATGCGGATAATGGTTTTCGCATCGTTTCTGTTAACAGTATTTTTGTCCGCCATTTCAACAACCTTTGCAAAATCCTGAGCTGAGAACGGAATTTCTTCTGTTTCAGTATCCTTAACACGGCGCATAATTTCTGTTAAGAAAAGGTTTGCAACATTCTTATATTCAGGATAAATTGCAACAGTTTCGTCATAGAAATCGGAAAGGTATTTTTCCAAAGTGATAACTCTTGCATCCTCGTCAGTAAGCTTATATTCGTTTACATATTTGTTTGCTCTTTCGTGAGGGAGAAGAGGAATTCTTGCCTTTGCGTTTTCGATGTCTTCTTCTGTAAATGTAATAGCCAGAACATCAGGCTCAGGAAAATATCGATAGTCGTTGGCATTTTCCTTTGTTCGCATTGGGCTTGTTGTTCCCATTGCATCGTCAAAACGGCGTGTTTCCTGCTTAACAACTCCGCCATCTTCTAAAATCTCTGCCTGACGCTCAACCTCATATTCAATTGCTCTTATAATTGAGCGCATAGAGTTCATATTTTTAAGCTCTGCGCGGTCGCCAAGCTTTTCTGAGCCAGCAGGTTTTAAGGAAATGTTAACATCGGCACGGATAGAGCCTTCCTGCATCTTGGCATCGCAGACTCCTAAGTATTTAAGATAAAGACCGATTTTTGAAACAACCTCAGCCGCCTCTTCGGCTGACTTAATATCAGGCTCTGTAACGATTTCGATAAGAGGAACAGAGCAACGGTTATAGTCCGCCCAGCTTTGATTATGATAATCATCGTGAACAAGCTTTCCTGCGTCTTCTTCCAAATGGATACGGTTAATTCTGACAACATTTCCTGTTGAAAGCTCTAATTTTCCGTTTATACAAAGAGGAAGGTCGAGCTGGGAAATCTGGTATGCCTTTGGAAGGTCAGGATAGAAATAATTCTTTCTGTCAAATCTTGAATAGCGGTTGATTTCGCAGCCAAAAGCAAGACCTGCCCTTATTGCAAATTCAACAGCGGATTGGTTTATAATTGGGAGAGCCCCCGGCTGACCCGTGCAAACAGGGCAGATGTGAGTGTTTGGAGCTCCGCCGAACTCAGCACTGCAAGAGCAAAATACCTTGGTGTTGGTTGAAAGCTCGGCATGTATTTCAAGTCCTATGACTGTATCAAACTTCATAATAAAACGCCTTTCTTTTCTTTAATTTAGATGTTTGCGTATTTTCTTTCGAATTCTCTTTCATAAATGTCTGCAAACTGGATAGCCTTTGCATCATCAAACTGTTTCGCTGAAATTGAGAAGCCGATTGGCATTCCGTTTTTATCGTATCCGCAAGGAACAGAGATTGCAGGAATACCTACGATGTTTGCTGTAACTGTGCAGATGTCTGCAAGATACATCTTAACAGGGTCATCAATATTCTGGTCGCAACCATATGCAACTGTCGGAGCAGTCGGGGTAAGCATAACATCGCACTTTTCAAAAATGTCTGCCTGCTCACGGCGGAACTGCTGACGAACAGCCATTGCCTTTTTATAATAAGCGTCATAATATCCGCTTGAAAGAGCATAAGTTCCAAGAAGAATTCTTCTCTTAACCTCGTCTCCGAAGCCCTCACTTCTGGACTTTTTAACAAGCTCATCATAGCTTAAAGGATTTTCAGTTCTATATCCATATTTAACGCCGTCATAACGGGAAAGGTTTGAACTTGCCTCAGCGCAAGCGAGGAGGTAGTAAGCTGAAACCGCAAATTTAAGGGTTGGCATTGAAACCTCAACAAGCTCAGCACCCTTTGATTTATAGAAATCTGCAACCGCCATAACGGCCGCTTTAACCTCTTCGTCAATACCCTCTCCAAAGAATTCCTTCGGGATGCCGATTTTCTTGCCCTTTATGTCTTCGCCAATGAGTGCGTTAAAGTCAAGCTTAATATCACGGGAAGTGTGGTCGTTTTTGTCTCTGCCTGAAATAACATTAAGGATTGTTCCGCAGTCCTGGGCAGAATTTGCAAAAGGACCAATCTGGTCAAGGGAGCTACCGAATGCAACAAGTCCGAAACGGGAAACGCTTCCGTAAGTTGGTTTCATACCTGTTATTCCGCAAAATGCAGCAGGCTGACGGATTGAACCGCCTGTGTCAGAGCCAAGTGAACAAAGAGCCATATCCCCTGAAACCGCAACAGCGCTACCGCCTGATGAACCACCGGGAACGCAAGATGGGTTAAACGGGTTTTTCGGCTTATTATAATAGCAAGTCTGGGAAGAACCGCCCATAGCAAACTCGTCCATACTTGTCTTTCCTAATGTAACAATACCCTCGGCGTTAAGCTTTTCCATAACAGTTGCGTTATATGGCGGAATGTAGCTTTCAAGCATTTTTGAACCGCAAGTGGTTTTAATCCCCATTGTGCAGATGTTATCTTTAATCGCCATTGGGATACCTGTTAAAGCGGTTGATTCTCCTTTGGCAATTCTCTCGTCTGCTTTTTTCGCCATATTTATTGCGTCTTCTTCGCAAACAGTTATATAAGCGCCTAATTTTTCATTATTTGCCTTGATTTTTTTAAGATATTCTTCCGTAAGTTCAACAGAGGAAATCTTTTTCTCATCAAGCATTTGTCTTGCTTCTTTAATAGTTTTCATAATTTTCCTCCTTAATCAACAACTTTCGGAACAACAAACTGGTTTTCCATAGTTTCAGGGCCGTTTTCAACAATCTTGTCCATATCTGAAAAGGTTATAACCTCGTCACTACGGAGAGATGTGAAAGGAACGGCATTTGCCATATCAATAGGGTTATACTCAAAATCTGACTC
>JAZSPE010000023.1:0-3813 GCA_045537265.1 Clostridia bacterium
CGTGGAAAACTATTTGTGCACGCAACGGTTTTTCCGGCACACTTGATGGCGACGGCCACACCATTTATAACCTAAATCTTAACACACAACCGGGATTTTTCTCAAATATTACCGGCGGAACAGTTAAGAATCTTACCTTTGAAAATGTTACATCTCAATCTGACAGTCTTGGCGGTATCCTTGCTGCCTGTAACTATGGTTACATAGATAACTGCAGGATTGTTGGTGATATCAATACAAAAAAAGCCGGACATATAGGCTCATTTGCAGGGCTTAATCACGGTGCAATAACCAACTGCGAAGCTAATGTTAATATTACGAACTCTAACTCAAACTCCACGGTTGGCGGAATTTGTGCTGAAAGCGACGGCGTTATATTCGGTACAACATATAGCGGTAAGATATCCGCAACCGGCGAAAACTCCGTGGTTGGCGGAATTGTAGGTTATGACACCGGTGGTTATATAAGCGATTGCTATGCAAATATGGCCCTGTCTGCCACACCAAAATTTGGCTATACCGGTGGTGTTTGCGGTATGGCAGAAGGCTCACAGATTTATAAGTGTGCATCAGGCGGTAATATCGTCAATCAGGCAGGTAATATGATTTATTCAGGCGGAATCTGCGCTATGGCTCAGGGAGCAACAATTTACAACTGCTACTCTCTATCCGAGCTTCATACCTTTGCTAAATACGGATATTCAGGCGGCATTTGCGGGCTTAACTCCGGCTCTATTATACAAAACACCTACTCCGCAGCAAGTGTTCTTTCCGGAACAAGCGTTATAACGGGCGGAATCTGCGGGTTCTCTGAAAACGGATTTATTATGCAGAATGTGGCACTTAACCCTGCTATAAACGGCGGAAGAAATGTTGGTGCTATCTTCGGCAATAGCGAGGCAAGTGAAATTACAGACAACTATTGCTGTGAACGAACTCTGATTAACTCACAACTTATTGGAAGCAGTACTAAAAACGGAACTGCCGAACCTATTCAGAATTTGACGAATATAGACTTCTTTTTAAAACCGCTTGCAGAAGACGGAGCTTTAGGTTGGCCAAGCGTTGATTATGGGGATGATGTATGGCAAAGAAGCGATAGCTCATATCCGTTCCCGATTCTGTCTAACGTTAAATTCCAGGTGGTTAAAACACCGACATTTAAATAAAGCACATAAAAAATACGCCTTTATGGCGTATTTTTTGTTACTGCTTTTTGAATTTCAACAACTATAAGCGGAATAACCGACAGTATTCCCACAACAAACCAGCCTATCACGGAAAGCGGACAAACTTTGAATATTCCTGCTAAAACCGGCACAGATACCACAGATATCTGCATCAAAATTCCTATTATTAGCGAAAACACAAGCAATTTGTTTTCAAAAAAGCGTCCGTTCAAAACAGATTTATCACTTCGCATATTAAACGCATGGAAAAGCTGGGATACTGAAAGCACACAAAATGCCATAGTTCTTGCCACATCAATGCTGTGGTTACTTAAAACATTAAGTCCTATGGAATATGCCAAAAGTGCAACTCCTCCGATAATTCCGCCTTCAAGGCAAATAGACGCCCAGAGTCCGTCAGCAAACAGCCCCTTTTTCGGGTCTCTTGGTTTTCTATCCATTATGCTTCTGTCAACAGGGTCAAGGCCCAGCGCAATTGCAGGCAATGAATCGGTGACAAGGTTTACCCACAAAAGCTGAATTGCCACAAGAGGCGGTTCCCAGCCAAAAACTATGCCCATGAATATGGTCATAACTTCACCGATGTTTGATGAAAGAAGAAATTGTATGGATTTTTTTATGTTCTCAAAAATTCCTCTGCCTTCTTTTACTGCGGATACAATGGTGGCGAAATTGTCGTCTGCAAGAACAAGGTCAGAGGCTTCTTTTGCAACATCTGTGCCACGCTTTCCCATACTGCAACCAATATCGGAAGCCTTAAGTGCAGGTGCATCATTAACCCCATCCCCCGTCATTGCCACTATTTCGCCCTGCTTTTTAAAGGCTTTTACAATTCGCATTTTGTCAGCCGGCGTCACCCTGGCAAAAATTCTGTGTCGGCAAATTTGCTCATCAGTTTTCCCCGAAAGTTCCTCTCCCAAAATCGCATTTCCCGATATTCCAACCAGTTCTGCAATTGCAGTTGCCGTAATTTTATTATCGCCGGTAATCATTACCGGTTTTATCCCTGCACGGATGCATTCCCGTACTGCATTTTTAACTTCCGGCCTTGGTGGATCCATCATTCCTATAAGCCCCACAAAAACAAGCTCATTTTCGCTTATCAGGGAAAGTTTTGTGTCCTTATATGCAACGGCAATAACACGAAGCGCATTATTTGCCATATTTTCAACTTCAGCTAAAATTTCCTGTAACTTTTTTCTTTCAAGGGTCTGCATTTCGCCATTTTCTATAATATGAGTACACTTTCTTAAAAGGATTTCCGGTGCACCCTTTGTGATAATACGGCTTTTTCCATAATACGGCACCATCACGCTCATAAGCTTACGCTCAGAATCAAATGGGATTTCGCATATTCTTGAGTCAGTATGCTTTTTGATTCCCATTTCGTCACACTTTGTGATAATGGCCTTTTCGGTAGGATTTTTACCATCATCACAACATAGAATCGCCAGCTCAAAAAGTTGCTTCTCATCTTCTGCCAAAACTTTTGTGACCGACATTCTGTTTTGGGTAAGTGTTCCGGTTTTATCGGCACAAATCACTGTGGCACCCCCCAGAACCTCCACAGCCGACAAATGCTTTACAATCGCTTTTTTCTTCGCCATTTTTTGAACACCCATGGCAAGAACTATGGTTACAATAGCAGGCAAACCTTCAGGAATTGCCGCCACTGCAAGACTTACAGATGTTAAAAACATGGAAAATGGTGGAATTTGTTTTATCAGGCCCAAAACAAAAATAACCCCGCAGATTATAAGAGCGCCTATACTTAAAATCTTTCCTGTTTCTGCAAGTTTCTTCTGCAACGGTGTAGGTTCTTCATTTTCTGTCCCCAGCATGGCAGCTATCTTTCCCGTTTCGGTTTCCATTCCAATTGCCGTTACAATAGCTTCGCCTTTTCCAAGGATGATATTTGTTGATGCAAACACCATGTTTTTTCGCTCTGCAAGAGGCGTGTGCTCTTCCAATACACAATCAGCATCCTTTGAACTTGGCATAGCCTCGCCGGTCAAGGCTGATTCATCAACTTCCATTCCAATACTCTTTATAAGTCTTGCATCTGCGCTTACCCTGTCACCCGCGCACAATAAAAGTGTGTCCCCAATTTTCACATCCTGTGCATCTATTTTCATCTCTGTTCCGTTACGACGGATATTTGCCGTTGGAGCAGACATCTGCTTTAATGCTTCCAGCGCATTATCAGCACGACTTTCTTCAATCACACCAATAACTGCATTTAAAACAACAATTACAAGTATTATAATCGGGTCAATAAAATCTCCGTCACCGCTCATATAGGAAACCCAAAAGGAAATTGCGGCAGCAGCAAGCAGGACTAATATCATAAAATCAGAAAACTGAGCAGCAAACCGCGAGAAAATGCTTTTTTTCTTTGCAATATTAAGGCAATTTTTACCGCCCATCCCCTGCTTTTTCAAGGTAACGTGCCGGATAACATCTTCCTTTGACATATTGTAAAAATTCATTGTATCAATCCCTTTTTCTATTCTTACTACCATAATTATGATTTTTACATATTTTTATGAAAAACTTTTATGTCCCCTATTGATTTTTCCATAATTTGTGCTATAATAATATTAAACATTTATGTCCCTAACAA
>JAZSPE010000187.1:0-12603 GCA_045537265.1 Clostridia bacterium
ATAATCATATTTAAGGTCTCCTTTATCTCTTGGATAAAACTTCTTTTTCGTAAGAGAGAACTTCGCTTATATAGTCTTCCTTAACATTTTCTCTCTTTAAGTATTCAGCCCAGATATCGCCAAATGGCATTGTCTTCTGGTCTTCAAGCATAACCATAAGCTCTGTAAGTCTGTTTTCTTCCTGGAGCTTCTTCATTTCTGCGCTTGGCTCTAAAAGTGCCATAAGGAGTGCTTTCTGAACGCTTCGAACGCCTGTTACCCAAGCGGAAATTCTGTTGATTGATGCATCAAAATAGTCTGTTGCGATAAATACGCGGTCAAGCGCATCGTTTCTTACGATTTCCTTAGCGATTTCCTTTGTTTCGTCGTCTAAGAGAACAACATGGTCGCTATCCCATCTTACGCCTCTTGTAACATGGAGGGCAACTTTATCGTGGAACAAGAGCATACTTGAAAGCTTGTCAGAAACCACTTCTGTTGGGTGGTAATGGCCGTTATCCATAAGAGGAGTTATGCCTTTCTGAGTTACATAGTTGAGGCAGAATTCAGCAGAGCCAACAGTATAGGACTCAACGCCGATTCCGAATACCTTTGATTCAAGGCAAACGAAAACCTTGCTCTTATCATAAGGAATAGATAAAATCTCGTCAAGGGATTTTTTAAATCTTGCTCTTGGAGCAAAACGGTCTGCAGGAATATCTTTATATCCGTCAGGAATCCAGATGTTCATTACACAAGGAACGCCTGTTTCCTCTGCAAAATACTGAGAAATTTCAAGACATCTCTTACCGTGTTCAACCCAGAATTTTCTTACATTCTCATCAGGAGAAGAAAGTGTTAAATTATCCTTAACCATTGCATGAGAGAAGAAAGTCGGGTTAAAGTCGATACCCATTCCTCTTTCCTTCGCAAACTTTAACCATCTGTCAAAGTGCTTTGGAAGGAGTGCATCACGGTCAGCAAATTCTCCGTCTTCAAAAATCGCATAGCATGCGTGAAGATTGAGCTTTTTCTTGCCAGGTGTGAGAGCTAAAACCTTATCAAGGTCAGCTATAAGCTCCTCGGGAGTTGTTGCCTTTCCCGGATAGTTACCTGTTGTCTGAATGCCCCCTGACAAACTTTCTCTGCTGTCAAAACCAACAACATCGTCTCCCTGCCAGCAGTGGATTGCCACAGGAACATCCTTTAAAGTGTTTAATGCCTTTTCAACATCAACACCGATTTTACCATAAATTGCTTTTGCTTCATCAAATCTTGACATATCTTTTCCTCCTTATAAAATCTTTTTAAAGTCTTCGTATGCCTTATCCCAAACATCTGTTTCGCTTGGGGTATATTCTTTAATATCAAAAGAGTTTTTAATGATTTCTCTCGCTTCTTTTAAGTCGCTAATCTCTCCGCCTGCAATAAGCTGAACAGCGATATTTCCAAGTGCAGTTGCCTCAATAGGTCCTGCACTAACTTTTGTATTACAAGCGTTTGCAGTAAGCTGGCAAAGGAGCGGGTCCTTTGTTCCGCCACCAACAATATGTATGCCCGTAAAGTCTTTTTCAGCAATCTTCTTAAGATTTAAGAATGCGTGGCGGTATTTTAAAGCAAGGCTCTGGTAAATACAGCGAACAATCTCGCCCACATCTTTCGGAACATACTGCCCTGTTCTTTCGCAGAATTCCTGAATGCGTTTCGGAAGATTTCCCGGCCGAGAAAAATCAACATAGTCAGGGTCGATATAACACTTAAACGGTTCATTTGCAAGTGCCGCTTTTTCAAGGTCATTAAAGCTTAAATCCTGACCCTGCTTCTTCCAAGCACGGCGGGATTCCTGAATAAGCCAGAGTCCCATAATGTTTGTTAAGTATCTTATTGTTCCGCCATAGCCACCTTCGTTGGTATAGGAAGATTTAAGGCCTTCTTCTTTGATAACGGGAGCGTCAAGCTCTGTTCCAAAAAGTGACCATGTTCCGCAGCTTATATAAACAAAATCTTTTTCCGTTGTAGGAACGGAGATAACTGCTGAGGCTGTATCGTGAGAGCCGACCGCAACCACGGGGACGCTGTCAATTCCAAGTTCCTCGCAAACCTCGTCGGAAACCTTTCCTAAGATGCTTCCTGTTTCCAAGATGTCGCAAAGGAGGTCTGTTGGGATAGAAAGTTCCTCTAAGAGTTCCTTATCCCAATCCCTTTCATAAGGATTGAGCATCTGGGAAGTTGATGCGATTGTATATTCGCTCTTTTTAACCCCTGTTAAGAAATAATTGAGCAAATCAGGGATGAATAAGAACTTATCCGCTTTTTTAAGCATATCGCTCTTATATTTTGCAAGATAATAGAGCTGGAAAATCGTATTGAAATTCATAATCTGAATTCCGGTTTTATTATAAAGGCTCTCTTTGTTTACTACCTTATAAAGCTCGTCAGGAATATTCTCTGTTCTTATATCGCGGTAGTGAACAGGGTTTCCTATAAGATCGCCGTTTTCGTCAAGGAGGCCAAAGTCAACGCCCCATGTGTCAATACCGATTGAGTCAAATCCGCCTGCAAGCTTGGCATTAATTATGCCCTGCTTAATCTGGTCATAAAGATATAAAATATCCCAATAAAGTGTTCCGCGAACATTAACCCCGTTGTTTGCAAATCTATGAATTTCGTTAAGTGTGATTTTGCCGTCTTTAAGCTCAGCTATAATGCCTCGTCCGCTTGACGCGCCTAAATCAAAAGCCAGAACTTTCATTGCCTTTACCGCCTTTATCTAATTATTTCAATGCCTAATTCGTCAAATTTTTCTTGCAGTTCATCGCTTATCTCGCCGTCTGTAACGAAATAATCAATTTCAGAAAAATCTGCAAGCTTTTCAAAGCCTATATTCCCGATTTTTGACTGGTCGCAAATATAGAACTTCTTGGAGGAGTTTTCAATCATCTTTCTCTTGATACCAAACTCCTGCTCGTTGCTTTCCATAATCCCTGCGTTTTCCACAACGCCCTTGCTTGAAAAGAAAACCTTGCTGGCAAAATAGTTCTCTTTTATAACATTTTCTGCAAAGCTTCCAACAAAGGATTGGTTCTGGCTCACAAGGCCACCCACAGCGATTAATTTTATTCCTTCAACGCCAATAAGCTCCGATATTACACGGAGCGAATTAGTTATTACTGTTACATTTTTCATATTCTTGATTTCCCTGGCCATATAGAAAGTGGTCGTGGACGCATCAAGAAAAATGGTGTTGCCCGGAGTTATATAACCTGCCGCAATCTTGGCAAGTCTTTTCTTCTCCTCAACATTTTTGTTTTTTCTTTCCTCTAAGGAAAGCTCGTAGTTATTCTCTTCAATCGGTAACGCTCCGCCGTGAGTTCTCCGAAGAACCCCCTGAGCCTCAAGCTTTTCAAGGTCTCGTCTTACGGTCTCTTCCGTAACTCCAAGCTCCGCGGAAAGTTTACTAACTCCCACAGCGCCCTCGGCTTTAAGCAGTTCAGCTATTCGCATTTGTCTTTCAAGTGCAAACATCCTATACCTCCACCATAACAAACTTTAACTTTTTCCCTAAGTTAGTCTTTTATAATTTTAACACGGTCGCCGTTTTTAAGTCCTGTTGAGTTTGCATCGTCTGTGTCGATATGCATTTCAACATTAAAGTCGTCTCTTACTCTTACTTGAACATCATAAAACTTGGTTGGCTTAATGCCCTCAACCAAAACATCAACATAATCATTATCCTTTATGCCGTGTTTCTCTGCATAAGCAGGAGTTAAATGTATGTGTCTGTTGGCAATTATAACGCCCTCTTTTAAGTAAACACTTCCCTTAGGGCCTACAACAACCAATCTTTCAGAGCCTTCAACATTCCCTGATGGTCTTACAGGGGGGCTAACCTTTAAAACAAATGTATCGGTTTTTGAAATTTCCACCTGAGTATTTTTACGAACTGGGCCTAAAACCCTGACATTTTCAATGGATTTAAGGGACGGGCCAACCAAGGTTACAACCTCGTTTGACGCAAACTCTCTGCCCATTAGAACCTTCTTAACAGTAAGCTTGTAGCCCTTACCGAAAAGGGTTTCAAGGTCTTCCTGAGATAAATGAATATGTCTTTGGGAAACACCGATTTTAATCTCGCCGTTTGCATCGGCAACTGCCTGATTTGTATCAGCAATCGCTTTTCTGACAGCGGCTTCAATCATTTTTTCATCATAAATCATTTTTTACCCCTGCCTTTAAAATTCAAAATATTTTCCAACTTCCCTGTGAGGACGAGGAATAACCGCTGTGCCATAAATCTTTCCAAGATGAGCCGCGTTCTTTGCGCCTGCTTCAACAGCCGCCTTAACCGCAGACACCTGGCCCATTACAACCAAGGTTACAAGTCTTCCGCCTAAGCGTTTTTCAGTATGAATAATTCTGACTTCTGCCGCCTTTGTCATACTGTCAAGAGCCTCAACAGATGCAACACATCCTGAGATTTCCAAAAGACCGAAAGCTTCATCTACATCCTTAATCTTTTCCTCTGGATAGTCTTTCATAGTCTTTGGAAGACTCTTGTTATATTTATCTCTGTTAACATCAAGAAGATATGCCATCTTTTCTGTGCCATTATCAGGGTTTGCAATAATATGGGAAACGATAAATTTACCCTCTGCTTTTGCATATGCTTCCCCTGCTTCAACGGCAGACTTAACCGCTGACACGGACCCCTCAACCTTAACAATCATAACGAGAGGTGCGGGAACATCTTCTCTTATAGGTCTGTTTCTGTCAAAGGCGATAACCTTAACATCAGCTGTCTTTGCCATTATATCTGCGGCACATACTGCTGTTGTAAAGCTATATACCTCTATCATTCCAAGTGCTTTCACTTTAACACCTCTTTATTATACAATGTGTAATCCGTCAACCAAAACACAACGGCGCTGTCTTGTAAATGAATGAGCCGCTGTTAAGCCCTCACCTGTTGGGCCTGCGATAGTAAAGGTTGTGTAACCTTCGCCACCTGCACCGATACCTGCATACGACGGTGCATTCTTTACAAATATTGTTGTTTCAACAGCCTTTGCAAAGCGTGTTAAATGGTCAACATTCTTTGAGTGGATATGAGCGCTGTGGCGGTTGCCCTCTTCAGCCTTAACCGCAAGGTCAATTGCCTCGTCAATATCCTTAACTCTTACGATACCTAAAATTGGCATCATCATTTCAACTGAAATGAAAGGATGATCCTTTGGAACTTCACAGATAATAAGTCTTGGGTCTGCGTTGATACCAAGTTTTTCAAGGAAAAGTCTTGCGTCCTTACCAACCCATTCCTTCTTGATTGAGTATTTTCCGTCTTTATTATTAAGAGCCAAATCTCTTAATCTGTCAACATCTGCGCCTCTTAATAAATATGCGCCGTTTTCAGTCATACTCTTAATGAGTCTATCTGCAACGCTGTCGATTACGAAACATTCTTTTTCAGCGATACAAGGGAGGTTGTTGTCAAAGCTTGCGCCTGCAACGATATCCTTACCTGCTTTTTCAACATCAGCTGTGTCGTCAACGATAACCGGTGGGTTACCTGCACCTGCACCGATTGCTTTCTTTCCGGAAGATAAAAGCATCTTAACAACCCCAGGGCCGCCTGTTGCAACAAGCATACGAACGATTGGAGATTTAACCATTTCGTTAGAAGTTTCCATTGTTGGATTATAAACTGAAACAACAAGGTTTTCAGGACCGCCTGCTTCTAAGATTGCGCGGTTAACAAGGTCAACTGCATAGTTTGCAACTCTCTTTGCGTTTGGATGAGGGTTAAACACAACTGCATTTCCCCCTGCAATCATACCCATTGAGTTACAGATAACTGTTTCACTTGGGTTAGTAGATGGTGTTATGCTTCCGATAACCCCGAATGGTGCCATTTCAACTAATGTCATTCCGGCATCCCCTGTCATAACAGTAGGCTTTAAATCCTCTGTTCCGGGAGTCTTGTTAGCAACCAGCTGGTGTTTGATAATCTTATCGGAAACTCGTCCCATTCCTGTTTCTTCAACGCCCATTTCCGCCATAATAGCAGCCTCAGCAAGAGTATATTCTCTTATCTTCTGAATCATCTTTTCGCGCTGAGCAACAGAATATTTCTTGAACTCAACATAAGCCTTTGAAACCGCTTCAAGCGCTTCTGTCATTGTTGAGAAAACACCCTTCTGATGAGTAGCCGGAATATTTGGCTTAATGCTCTTTATTACATTTTCAACTATATCACTTATGTACTTTTCATCTATCATTTTGATTCACCTCACACAATAGTCTTCCATAATTTTTCGTCAGGGTTTGCAATAACAGAGCTGTCTAAGAACATTCCGCCATCCCCTAATGCTTTTTCTGCTGAACGGATTGCCGCTTCAACCGCCGCAACCTCGCCGCTAAGGAACATATACGACTTACCGCACATACCCCTGGCAATTCTGAGCTCTATAAGGTCAACAAGTGCCGTCTTTGCCGCCGCATCAGCCGCAACTATAATTGATGCTGCCGAATAGGTTTCCGCAATTCCAAGAGCCCGTTTATTATCTATCTCCGCCGTGCCGTAAATGGCAGGGAACAAAGATTCGTGTGGATTTCCCAGAACAAAGCTGTCAATAAGCTTTTCGCCGTTCTGGGTTTTTGCAGCTTCAATAGCCGACTTAACCGCACTTAATTCTCCTGAAAAAAGAGCGATATATTTACCGGGACAAACTACCTGCGCCTCAATAATTTCTACCTGAGCAGTCTTTGCCACAGTATCGGCAGCCCTAACACCGGCTGAAACTGTTGTATATTCAATCATTCCAAGAGCCTTGCCCATAATCAGTTCGTCCTTTCAATCTTAATATATGTTTTTGTAATCTCGCCAACTTTTCCGTCTATTGATGCGTGGATTTCTGCACCGAGCTTATCGCCTGTTGATGCAATCACTTGACCTTTAACCACGCTGTCTCCCTCTTTAACCGTCGGTTTTGCGGGAGCGCCGATATGCTGGCTAAGCATAATTTTCACTTTTTTAGCGTCTATCTCCTTATCAGTTATAGGAGATGCAACATCATATTTCTTAATGCCAAGTCTTGTTATAAGCCTTTCCATAGGAACTCGTCTGTAATTCCTTGCCGGGCTTACCTTTCCTTGCTTTGGCATATCCTTTAAATCAGGCTTACCTTTAAGCTCTGTTTTAAATTCGTTGATAATCGTTCTCGGAGATAGCATCTGACCGCAGGAATACATTTCACACAGTCCGCAATCCGAGCAATAAAGTGCACCAGTGAAAATCCTTATATCTCTTGTGTCCCCGTTTGAAGCCGCATTCATAATTGCGTGTGGCTCAATAGGATGTCCCAAAAGATTTCTCGGACACAAATCAGTACACATTCTGCACTGGCAACAAGCGCTTTGCACTCTTTTTAATGCAACTCTTGTTTTTGCCGTCTTTTTAAGCACAACCGGATGGTCTTTCGGGAAGACCAGAACGGCATTTGTGGTTTTTGTTACCACATCATAAGGACTTGCAACTTTGCCGGTCATAACACCGCCGTTTATGTAAACGCTGTCCTTAACTGTCTCTCCTCCTGCAAGGGCAACAAGCTCTTTAAGAGTCATCCCGAGAGGAGCTTTGAATGTCTGAGGCTTTTTAACCTCGCCTGAGATTGTAACAAGCTTTGTTGTTACGCTTTCATTCTTTTTTATAGCATAGTATGCATTAAGCATTGTTTCAACATTATAAACAATAACGCCGACGGAAATCGGAATCTGCCCCGGTGGAGTAACTCTGCCTGTTGCCTCGTAAATTAAAACAACCTCGTCTCCGGCGGGATATGTTTCAGGAAGCTTCTTTATGCTCATCCCCTCAAACTCAGAGATACAGCCCTCAACCGCCATAACCGCATCCTTATAGGAATCCTTAACGGCAATAATTGCTTCCTTGGCATTAACAGCTTTCTTTACCTCATTTAAGGCGTAAAGAATCTCTGCCGCATAGCTTGCAAGTGTCTGTCTGTGGACCCTGAAAAGAGGTTCACACTCAGCACAATTCAATATGACGATGTCCGCTTTTTCATTAAGCTTGGCATAGGACGGAAAACCTGCCCCACCTGCGCCAACAACACCGTGTTTTTTAAGAATTTCGGCTAGTGCTGTAATTTCCATAAAATATAACCCTCTATAAATGTCTTCAATACTTAAAGTCTACTATTAATTTTCTTCGTCAACAATACCTACTATTGCAGCGTCAATAGGAGCCATCTCCATCTGACCCTGATTTATACGAGCTGCGCTGCCAAATGCAACAAGCACCTTTTCACCGATACCTGCGCCAACATGGTCAACAGCAATCATTGGCTTTATCTCTTTATCGAGAGGCTCAACGATTAAAAATTTGTTTCCAACAAGTTCTTCAACTTTTCTTGTGGATACGATACTACCGGTAACCTTACCTACTATCATATTTCTCATTCCTTTCATAAGTTTGGCTGAAATGCCGTTATGGCATTTCAGCCATCAACAGCGGAATTAATCCAATGCTGTATTCTTATTTTATTGCAGGAAGAATCTTCTCAACATCGCTATGTGGTCTTGGGATTACATGTGTAGCTATAATCTCACCGAGTCTTGTAGCAGATGCGCCGCCAGCTTCAACAGCTGCCTTAACAGCACCAACATCGCCTCTTACCATAACGCTTACGAGACCTGAACCAATCTTCTCTGTTCCAACTAATTCAACATTTGCTGCTTTAAGCATAGCATCTGCTGCTTCGATAGCTGCAACTAAGCCTCTTGTTTCAATCATTCCTAAAGCTTCCTTCTGAGTCATCTTGATTTCCTCCTTCTTAGTTTCTTTTTTAATTTCATTAATTTCTTCTTTAACCACAACTTCTGCTTCTACCGCAGGCTTAACCTTTGGAGCGTAAGTTGTTTCTGTTTTTTTCTCAGCCATTTAGATCACCTACTAAAATTTAGGCAAAATCTTCTCAACATCGCTGTGTGGTCTTGGGATTACATGAGAAGCTACTAATTCGCCGAGCTTTGTTGCAGATGTAGCGCCAACTTCAACAGCTGCTTTAACTGCGCCAACATCGCCTCTTACCATAACGCTTACGAGTCCAGAACCGATTTTTTCAGTTCCGATTAAAACAACCTCTGCTGCTTTAACCATTGCGTCTGCAGCCTCGATTGCTGCAACTAAACCTCTTGTTTCGATCATACCTAATGCTTCTTGTGCCATTTTTTATATCCTCCTTAAAAATAATTAATTAATAATTGCAATTTTTAATCCTGTCATAGCAAGATTTGTTTTATAAGCTTCGTCTATATCCTCAAGCTTGTACTTATGTGTAATAAGTTTTTCAAGCGGAAGTCCGATTCCTTTTGCTCTCTTTAAGAAATCAAAGGTTGTTGCATAGTCTCTTAATGTGTAAACCCAAGAGCCAACGAGTGTGATTTCCTTTGAGCAAAGGTCAAAGTGTGGGTTGATTGTTGCATCGCCGCCGTTTATGAAGAAACCGAGCTCGCAAAGGCCGCCGCCGTCTCTTATAAACTTATAGATGTTGCTGTGAGCAACCGGTGAGCCTGTGCACTGGAGTGCAAAATCAGCGAGATATCCGCCGAAAGCTTCCTTAACCGCACCAGCGAGTTCTTCAATTCCCTTATGGTTTTTGAAGTTAACTGTTTTGGTTGCGCCCATTTCCTTAGCGAATTCAAGACGCTTTTCTTCACCGTCAATTGCAACGATGTTTTCAATACCCATTGTTCTGAGCACTGCTATACAGATAAGACCGATAGGGCCACAACCCTGAACAGCCACTCTGCTGTTAAATCTTAATATACCTGTTGTTTTAGCTCTTTCCACTGCATGGATTAAAACCGCGCAAGGTTCGATTAAAATTCTCATATCAAGATCTAAATCGCTTACATTAAATACTGTTGAGCCTTTTCTTATTACGATATAATCTCCGAACCAACCGTTTAAGTGGGTATCGTCATCCGGGATAAGACCGTAAATATCGCCGCCGCCAACATTCTGCTTGTTGAGGTCATACATTGTTATATCAGGATTGTCATTAAAGATCATACAGGTTACAACCTTATCGCCAACGCCGAGAGGCTTGCCTGCGCTGTCTTTCTTGACATTCTTACCGATTTTAACAATCTCACCTGTTCCTTCATGTCCTAAAACAAGAGGAATTAAGCCGAATGGGTCGCGCTTATATTCGTGAGCATCTGTTCCGCAAATACCACAGCCTTCAACCTTAACCAAGATTTCGTCGTCCCCGATTTCAGGGATTGGATATTCCTTGATTTCGAATTTTTCAAGGCCTGTGAGCATTGCAACACGGCTTGTTTTTGGAATGTCTCCGCTTCTTACTGGAGCTGAGCTTCCAACCGTTGCTCCGTCCATACCGGCGAGAACCTGCTTAACAATCTGTTCTATTTGTTCTGAATTCATAGCATTTCTCTCCTTTTTAAAATTTTCTTAAATATCTCTGCACCGAATGCAGAAAGAGCAGCGTCCTGTTCTTCCGTTCCGCCGCTTACCCCAAGTCCGCCGATAATTTTATCTCCGCACTTTAAAGGGTCGCCGCCGCCGAAAATAACAATTCTGCCATTATTGGTAAACTGAATTCCGTAAAGAGACTGGCCCGGCTGGGAAAGTGGTTTAAGTGTCATAGTTGACATTTTAAGAGCCACAACCGTAAATGCTTTGTTAACCGCAACATCATAGCTTGCTATGTAGGAATCATCCATACACTCAACGGATATTATGTTGCCCGCCTCGTTGCTTACTGCAACAACGGCGTTAACGCCCATTTCTTTTGCCTTCTCTTCAACCTTTTGGGTAAGTTCTTTTGCTAAGGAAAGAGTCATTTTACAGCTTGTTGCCTCTAAGATTTCCTTTTTGACAATGGCTGTAATTTTGTCTATCTCTCTGTTATCCAATAGCTTCACCTCATTTAGCTGATTATTTTAACTGTTCCAAAACCTTCTTAGTGATGGATGCAACTAAATCAGAATCCTTCTTGTCTTCGCCTTTACCGCAAGTGCAGTTTCCGCCGCAGCTATGACAGCTTGCCTTGCCGTCCTTTGCGTTTGCACAAACATTAGCAGGATGCTTACCTGTCATACCGAACTGTCTTCTGATTTCATAAAGTCTTTCAACCTGGTCTTTTGAGAATTCCTTAGGACCGCCGAGCTGTCTTGCCTTATATAAAAGTTCTGCGTAGAACTCTACTGATTCCATCTTGTGGTAAGCCGCGAGAAGAGAATCTGAATATGTAAGGGCTCCGTGGCTTTCGAGAAGAACAGCATCGTAATACTGTAAGTACTTCTCAACATTATCAGGAATTTCCTCTGTTGATGGTGTGCCGTATTCCGCAATCGGAACGCAACCGAGAGCGATAACCGCCTCAGGCATAATCGGCTGTGTAAGCGGAATGCCTGCGATTGCAAATGCTGTTGCGAAAATCGGATGAGCATGAACAACAGCTTTAACATCCGGTCTCTTCTGGTAAACTCTGAGGTGCATCTTAATTTCAGAAGATGGCTTAAAACCTGGGTTTGCATGAAGAATGTTTCCCTGTCCGTCAATCTTACAGATATAATCAGGAGTCATGAAACCTTTACTTACACCTGTTGGTGTGCAAAGGAACTCGTTATCTGAAATCTTAACGGAGATGTTACCGTCATTTGCAGCAACCATTCGTCTGTCGTAGATTCTTTTGCCGATGTCGCAAATTTGTTTTTTGATTTCGTATTCTGAAACCATAGTCTTTTCTCCTTTTCTATGTTGATTTGTGTTTGTTTACTTGGTTAAATGTTGTTATTTGTTTGATTTTGTCTTTATTTTACCACATTTTTCGTTTTTCGTCAATACTATAATGTGGTTTTTTCTGTGTTTTTGTGGTTTTTTATCACTTTTTCTTGGGCAAGATGCTTTTTTAGGGCTTCTATCCCTTCCCCCGTAACCGAATCAACCGGAAAAATGGTTTTGCAGCCTGCCAAGCGGAGCCAGTTTTTCGCTCTTTCCACATTGGCATTTTTGTCATTGATTTTTGTTACGATTCCGATAACCTCTCTGTTGCACATCCCCGTTATGCAGGGCGGGAACAGTGAAAAGGGTTCGGTGGCGTCAATTAGGAGGCCGACAACATCCGCTTCATAAGCGTAAAGCGCAAGGGCTGAGCCCAGCTCTCTTGTCTGGATATATTCCCCCGGAGTGTCGATAATAACATCCGTATAATTTATAGCCTGTGTTTTCTCGTATTTTATCTCCTGATTTTTAAGAGCCTGAGTTAGGGTTGTTTTCCCTGCCTCGCTTCTGCCCACAAACATTATTTTTTTCATTATGTTTTAGTAACCTTGCAAACTGTAAAGCCGAGGGTTTCTTCACAGTACTCTGTAACCGCGGTAACAGCCGCCTGAACCTGAGCAACAGTTCCCGTCATAATGAGGGTTCCGCTGAAACGGTCCACAAAGCCAATGTCGGCGCCGGATGCTTTCATAGCAACATCCGCTGCGATGATTGCGGTTTCAGATGGACTTACGGTTATAATCCCGATTGCTGACCTTGAATAATCAAGGGCAGGGTCAAGAAGTCGGATCGTAGCCATG
>JAZSPE010000042.1:0-2775 GCA_045537265.1 Clostridia bacterium
TTTCCCATAAAATCTATGACTCCAAGCCAAAACTTGAGGGACTTCCTGCTACTTATGTAGAAAGTGATGACGAGGCTCAAACTCTTGAAATTATTTTAAGAGATGAAATCTCAGGCCTTGAGTTCTTACACAGATACACAGCATATAGTAACCTCGATGTTATAACAAGGAATGTTGAGGTTATAAATAAGGGAGAGGCTCCTGCTAAAATTCATCGCATAATGAGTATGAGCTTTGACTTTTTCGACCACGATTATGACCTTATTTGTCTCCACGGTGCTTGGGGAAGAGAGGCTTATATTGAAAGAAGTCCGCTTACATACGGTTGCAGAACTATTGAAAATCGAGGCGTTTGCCGTTCCCACGGACAAAGACCGTTTTTTGCATTAGCAAGAAAGGATTCGAATGAAACATCGGGAGATATCTATGGCTTTGACTTTGTATACAGCGGAAATTTTGAATGCGGTGTCGAAGTTGAAAGATATGGCGCGGCCCGTGCATTTATGGGTATTGGCTCAACAGATTTTTGCTGGTATCTTGACAAAGGCGAGAAGTTTGTTTCCCCTGAAGTAGTTATGGTATACTCTTCAACCGGTATGGGTGAAATGTCAAGAACATATCACGAGCTTTATCGCACTCGTCTTGCAAAAGGACCTTGGCGCGATAAAGAGCGTCCTGTTCTTATCAATAACTGGGAAGCAACTTATATGAAGTTTAATGAAGAAAAGCTTTTAGAACTTGCAAAGCAGGCTAAAAAAGCAGGAATAGAGATGCTTGTTGTGGATGACGGTTGGTATCGGGTAAGAGATGATGAAACCTGTTGTCTTGGCGATTGGAAGGTTAATTTAAATAAACTTCCAAGTGGGCTTAAAGGCCTTGGCGAAAAGCTTAATGCTATGGGCCTTAAATTTGGGCTTTGGTTTGAGCCTGAAATGGTTAACCCTGACAGTGATATTTATAGAGAACATCCTGATTGGTGTCTCCACGCCGAAGGCAGAGACAGAAGTGTTGCAAGATATGAACTTGCTATGGATTTGTCCCGCGCTGATGTGCGAGAATATATCATCGGAAGATTAACTGATGTTTTAAGCAGCGCACCAATAGAATATGTAAAGTGGGATGTTAACAGAGATATTACCGAAATAGGCTCGGCTGAACTTCCTCCTGAAAGACAGGGAGAAATCACTCACAGATATATGCTTGGTCTTTATGAAATTTTAGAAAAGCTTATGAGCGCTTTTCCGAATGTTTTATTTGAAGGCTGTGCCGGCGGCGGTGGAAGATTTGATGCCGGAATGATGCAGTATTTCCAGCAGTATTGGGCAAGCGATGACTCTGATGCTGGGGAAAGAATGTTAATTCAGCACGGAACAAGCGTGGTTATGCCAAGTGCTTTTGTTTCTGCTCATGTGTCTGCTGTTCCAAACCACCAGATAGGAAGAACAACCTCTATGAAGATGAGAGGCTATGTTGCGACTGCAGGTCAGCTTGGTTATGAGCTTGATATTACCAAAATGAGCGATGAAGAACTCCTTGAAATTAAGGAGCAGATTGCTGAGTATAAAGAGGTAAGAGAAGTTGTTCATAATGGTAAGCTTTACAGACTCAAATCTCCATTTGACAGCAATTATGCTGTTTGGGAATATGTTTCAAAGGACGAGAAAACTGTTGTTCTTCTTTACTTTAAAACAAGAGCAGTTCCTGGCTTTGAAAGAAATATGCAATGCCTTGAAGCTCTCCAAAAGGATGCAACATATAAGCTTCGTGGCACAGATGAAACATATAATGGCGATGTGCTTATGAACTACGGCATTTGTGTTGAAAAGAAGATGGCACCAAACGGTGAAAAAATGGGCGATTTTTCTGGTAAAAAGCTTGTCTTTGATAAGATTGACTAATCTTATAAAAAATGTTTTATAGGCGTTGATATATTGAAAATTTATATTATAAAGAACAGTATATCAGCGCCTTGCTCTTTAAAAAAAGAACTTTGTATTGCGAGGGAGTAATATGGAATTTAAGAATATACCTAACAAATTTAGACCAATTCCTTTTTGGAGCTGGAATGAAAAATTAGATACAAAGGAAACTGCTCATCAGGTAGAGCTTATGCATGAAGTCGGCCTTGGTGGGTTTATTATGCATGCCCGTGGAGGACTCCAGACGGAGTATATGGGGGATGAGTGGTTTGAAAATGTAACTTATTCCATAGAAACTGCAAAAAAGCTTGGAACAAATCCTTGGGTTTATGATGAAAACGGATGGCCAAGCGGATTTGGAAACGGAAAAATTAACGGAAAAGGGGAAGAATATCAGCAGAAATATCTTCGCATGGAAAAAGGCGAGAAAAACACTCCCAATACAATCTGCAATATAAACGGCAACCACTTTTACTATGAAATCAATCCTTTCTATGTCGATGTTCTCGACAGTAAGGTTACCGACGCGTTCATTGAGGAAATCTATGAACCGTATTATAAAAAATATAAAAACCAGATAACAGGATTTTTCTCCGACGAACCACAAATTTCAAGAAACGGAATTCCGTGGAGCCTTGTTTTGCCTGCTGAATATAAGGCAAAATACGGAGAAGATTTGCTTTTGGTTATCGACGAATTGTTTATCGAAAAAGGAAATTATAAAGATACCAGAGTGAAGTTCTGGAAACTTATTACTGACCTTTTCTCAAACAATTTCATGAAGAGACTTTATGATTGGTGCACGGCGCGAAATCTTGAGTTTACAGGCCATATGGTGTGCGAGGGAACACTTTTA
>JAZSPE010000210.1:0-8774 GCA_045537265.1 Clostridia bacterium
CTAAGACCGCTTGGCCTCCGACTTATGCTGAAGGCAAGGGTCCCGCTTGGGCTAACTCACTCTTTGAAGATAACGCTGAATTTGGTCTTGGTATGGTTGCTGCTAACAAGAAGGTTAGAAAGAACCTCGTTAGCCGTATGAACGCGGTTATGGATACAGTAGCTCCAGAACTTGCTGACGCATTCAAGGCTTGGATTGAAGGTAAGGACAACGCTGAAGCTTCTAAGGCTGCTGCAAAAGACATTATTGCTTTAATCGGCAAGGAAGATATGTCAAATCCAGCAATCAAGGAAATCGCAGACAGAACAGACTTCTTAATCAAGCGTTCTATCTGGGCATTCGGCGGAGACGGCTGGGCTTATGATATCGGTTACGGCGGTCTTGACCATGTTATCGCATCCGGCGAAGACATTAACATCTTCGTTGTTGATACAGAAGTTTACTCAAATACAGGCGGTCAGGCATCTAAGGCTACACCAACAGGTGCTGTTGCTAAGTTTGCCGCTTCCGGTATGAAGACAAAGAAGAAAGACCTTGGCATGATTGCAACAACATATGGTTATGTATATGTTGCTCAGATCGCTCTCGGCGCTGATATGAATCAGGCGTTCAAGGCAATTAAGGAAGCTGAAGCTTATCCGGGTCCATCTTTAATCATCGCTTACGCTCCATGTATCAACCACGGTATTAAGGTTGGTATGGCTAACACAATCGCAGAAGAGAAGAAGGCTGTTCAGACAGGTTACTGGCACCTCTGGAGATTCAACCCTGAGCTTAAAGAAGAAGGCAAGAATCCATTCATTCTCGATTCTAAGGAGCCAACAGGCACAATTGCTGAATTCTTAGAGGGCGAAAACCGTTACTTAATGCTCAAAAAAGCATATCCAGAAGTAGCAGTTGAGCTCTTTGATAAAGCAGAAAAAGACCTTCTCGACAGATACGAAGTATACAAGAGAATGGCAAACAACTAATAAAATTAAAAGACCGCATCGAAAGATGTGGTCTTTTTTAAATTTAGTATGCTGCGCCTTCTACATCTCCGTCTAATTTTACATCAACTCTTGTTGTTCTTGTTATAGCGAAAAGCGCCCAGAACTCGTCAAAGATTTTATGCGCTCTTGTAGGGAGAAGACGGATAAAATCGTCAAACTCGTCAGCCAGCCTATCTCTTTCTTCGGTGTTTCCGTTTGCATTTGCAATAATCGGTTTTAACAACTCACGGCAATACTCTGCGTGGACTTCTAAGTATTTCCAGGAAGCTTCAACAGCTGCGCAATGGCATTCTTCAAGGTTTTTCTTGATTGTAGGCTCAAAACCTGCAAGAATTGCGCGGACCTTTTTGAGCTTTGCAAGTCTTTCTTCTTTTCCGTAAGGTGCAACCCCTGTCTTGAAGCATTGTCTGTTATAATATGGGTCAAAGTTTTCGCTGAGGGCCTTCATATATTCCATAACAGCTTCACCGTCAGGGCCAAAGGCTGTGAGATAGTATTCAAGAGCCTTTTCCTCAAAGTCGCACTCCTTATCCCAAAGAGTTTCCGCCATAATATGTAATGGAAGATTTGTCGGGAAAGCTGCGCGGGAGAGCTGACAGCTCATCATACCGTTAAGACCTATCTTCTCCAATGCCTGCATATCGTCATAAACTGTTTTTGCGGTGCTATGATAACCTGGGTCGTAGAAGTGGTCCCACATAAGATGATAGTCATAGTCAAAGGAGTCTCCGCTGAAAACATCCTGCCATTCTTTTAAAAGGGCGTAAGCTTCTTCAACTTCTCCAGGCTGAACAGGCTTGGTTTTGTTTCCCTCGTATGGAGCATGAGTATATGTCTTGCTTGGGTCAATGGTCTTAAAGGTTTTTGACATATTTCTCGCAATCGGAGCAAACATAAGAACAAATCTGTCAGAATCGTTAAACTTTTCTTTAAGAGGTGCCCAGTTTGTGTTGCCGTATAAAAGGAAAACAATCTTTGTGTCGTTTCCTTCCTTTGTGAGAATATCGTCAAGGTCGTTGAGCATCATAACAAAGTAATCGGAAACTCTCTCTGTGCAGTTTTTACATTCGCAAATATTGTTTGAGCCGTCTCCCAGCCAGAAATGGAGGAGATGAACATGAGGATTTTCTCTTATGTAGTCTGCGATATAGTCAACCATAAGCTTGCGGGCCTTTGGATTGGAATAACAAAGGTTTGTGTTAAGAGGAATATCGCGGAAGAACTTGCGTTCGCCGTCAAGCTCTGAAATGAGAGGCTTAATCTCTTCCGAAATCTCTGAGGACGGAACCTTATACCAACCGTCACTTGTAAAGCCAAGAGGCTCTCCTGTCCAGCCGTGGCCAACCTTGTGGTAAACAAGACCTCTAAGTGCGATTTCGCTCTCAAGCTCTTTAACGATTGCGTCAACCTCAGGGCGGGAAATGTCTGCGCTTTCAATGAAGCCTTCGCTTCCTAAATGGTTATACCATTTTTCAAAGAAGGTAAAGGGGCGGAGGAACTGGAAGTAGTATCCGCTCATACCTGCTCTCGGAATCCATTTTAACATTTCAAGAACATGTTCATAGGAAACTGCACCCTCAATGCAGACTGCTCTGTGTCTGTATGATGCCTTCTCCTGAACGAAAACATCAAGGCTCTTTATTTCATATTCGGGAACAACTTCCCCGTCATCGGAGGGTCTTACCCAGGCAACTCCAAGCTCCTTTAAGAAGCGGTAAGCCGCAATTAAAACGGCACGAGGGTTACAGCCAGTGATTATACCTGCGCTGTTTTCAACATTAATATAAATAGAATCGTCAAGGAATTTATCCTCAACCTCTAAAAGTTTATCAGAAAAAGCTTCACTCTGCCCAACCCAGATAGCATTTTTTACGCTTTCGTCATATTCAGAATAAAAACGAATGTCGACAAAAAGGGAGTTGTCGATTTTTTTAAGATAAGTGTAAAGCTCCTGCACGGCGTATTTGACTGTTTCGTCAGTGCCGATTTTCGCTAAAACAACCTGCGTCATTTTCATTGTCATCTGCTCCTTTTTATGGATATATAATACACTTATAATTATACCATAAAAAATTTTTTTGTCTATACTTATAGGAAATATTTGAGGGCTTTGTTGTTAAAATTTTCTATTGACAAGAGAGGATATGTGTGGTAGAATTTTCTTGTTGCAAAGTAGGAAACCGCGCGTTAAGTGAAGAAAGGACGGGAAGTTGCCTTTCTTACGAAAAGCTTATTTGCTTGCGGTGCAGTTTCCGCATTCCGTTGCTGCAAAATCCGTATATTATACCCTTTTTGTAGCGATTACAGAAAGGGTTTTCTTTATGAAAAAATTTTTTGGCTTTCCAAAGCTTACAGTTTATAACCTTTGTGCAATTGCGATGCTTATGGCGATAACAACAATTCTTGCTGTCTTTTGCACTTTTCGGATTGGGGACTTAATTAAAATTCCCTTTAAGTTTATCTCGGTCTTTCTTGCAGGGGCGTTCTTTGGCCCTTGGGTAGGTGGCCTTTGCGGAGCGGTTGGGGACATTTTAAATGTTCTGCTTGCGCCGTCGGGGGCGATTCTTCCAGGCCTTACCATCCTCGAATTTTTGGTTGGGTTTATCTATGGCACCCTTTTCTATGAACAAAGGGAGAAGAATAAGGCATACAATATAAAGTGTATTATTTGCGGACTTTTAATGTTTTTAATAGATATGTTTTTATCAACGGCAGTGCTTTTAAAGGCAGGATATTTCCCAAGCTTTAATGTGGCCTTTTCTTTAAGACTTCCGGCAGGGATAATCAAGGCCGTTATTCAGACTGTATTTTTTCTTTTAAGTTTTAAATATCTTGAAAAACTGAGGAAGATAATTCCTTTATCACAAAAGAAAGGGCTATAAAAATGAGTGACTTTTTAAAATTTGCAAATAGTTTTCAGGCCGTTGCAAGACTTAGGCTTGAAAGCATAACTGCCCTTCTTGATATATTGGGAAACCCTCAAAAGAAACTTAAATTTATTCACACCGCAGGAACAAACGGAAAAGGCTCAGTCTGTGCTTTTTTACAGGGGATTTTTACCTCCGCAGGATATAAAACAGGAAAGTATACCTCTCCTAATCTTGTGAGCGTTTGCGAGAGAATAAATATAGACGGGGAAGACATAAGGGAAGAAGAAATGAAGGCCCTTATGGAGAGTGTTGAAGATGCTGCCGAAAAGGTGGCGGAAGAACTCGGGGAAATGCCCACCCCTTTTGAAATCTGGACCGCGGCGGCCTTTTGCTATTTTGAAAAACAGAAGTGCGATATGGTTATCCTTGAAACAGGACTTGGCGGAACAAGGGATGCAACAAATGTTATAGACCCTCCCGAAGTGGCGGTTATAACAAGGATTGCCCTTGACCATACGGATTATCTTGGAGATACGCTGTCTCAGGTAGCAGGGGAAAAAGCCGGGATTATAAAGAGTGGCTCAAAGGTTGTAACGCTAAAACAAGAGGAAGAGGCTATGGCCGTTCTCTTAAAAGTCTGCAAGGGAAAGAAATGCCCTCTTATGATTACGGAAAATGCAAAACCATTAGGCTTTGAAGATATATATGAAACATTTTCTTATAAGGGCATTGAAATCACCTCAGGCCTTGGCGGATTTTCTCAGATTGAAAATGCCACCCTTGCCATAGAAACGGCCCTTGCCCTTGGAATAGATGAAAAACACATAAAGGAAGGTATAAAAAAAGCCGTTCATAAAGGACGGTTTGAGATTGTTTCGAGGAAGCCTTTAATAATTTTTGACGGGGCACATAACAATAACGGAATGAACGCTCTTATGAAATCCTTAAAACGATATTTCCCCGATAAAAACCCTACATTCATTATGGGTGTTATGGCGGATAAATCCTATGGGGAAATGCTTGATATTATAAAGGAAAACGGCTATGAAAAAATAAGATGCGTTAAAGTGGAGAACAATCCTCGGGCAGAGGAGGCGGAGATTTTATCCGAAAAAGCCAAAGAAAAAGGATTTTCGGCAAAGCCTTATAAAAGCATTAAAGACGCCCTTGAAAATCCCGATGAGCTGACCGTTATCTGTGGCTCTCTCTACTTATATAAAGACTATAAAGAAAAAGGACTGCAATAGCAGTCCTTTATTTTTCAATAAAACTTAAAATTTCTTTCATCTTTTTACTTCCGACGGTTATTCCCTGCTGATAAAGCTCCTCTAAAATTTTCGGGTCGCTTTCCGTTCTTGCAATCCCTTCGATTTTCTCAGGGCGGATAACAATGGCTTTCCCATCTTTTTGAAGTTTTTCCAGAGCGTCTATGCTGTCGTTATAGATTTGGGCCCTTTTAAGAAAGGTGCTGACAAGCTCAGGATGCCGTCCATATAAAAGTTTAATAAGTTTTTCAGAGCTGTCGTTTTCTTTCCTGTAACCCTCCTCACGGGTGAGGATAACAATAATTTTGTCGCATCCGTCCTGGAAGGCCCGTTTATATGGAATAGGGTCCCCGACTCCGCCGTCTAAATATTTCTCGCCCTCTATTTCTATGGGCTTGAACATAATAGGAAGAGCGCAGCTTGCCCGAAGAACAGTGAAGTTTCTATCCTCTGCTGTAACAGGAAGATATTCCACTTTGCCTGTTCTAAGATTAGTAACCGTTGCTATGATGTCCCCGGGGAACTTGGAGAATTCCTCAAAGTCAAAGAGGACCTCTTTGTTGGGGATGTCGCTGAAAACGAAATCCAAATTATAATAGCTTCGGTTTTTAGGGTTTAAAAGATACTTCGCACCCATATAACGCTTGTCGCTCATATATTTAACAGCGACTTCGCGGTTTCTGCCAATTTGTTTTGAAGCATAGGAAGTGCCATAGGCAATCCCTGCCGAAGTGCCGATAATATAGTCGGCATAAATTTTATTTGAGAGCAAGACATCCATAACTCCACAAGAGAAAACTGTTCTGCTTGCGCCGCCCTCTAAAACTAATCCCAGTTTCATCTGAATTTACCCTCCGAGATGCTTGATAAATAAATTATATACGGAGGGCCGTTTTTTGTCAATAGAAAGGCTTTCCAAAAAAGTGTTGCTTTTATTTTGAATCCGTATTATAATATGTTATACACGAATAAATAAGGAGAAATACAAATGATTGGAATTTTATTATCACTTGCAGTGGTTTTGCTTATAATAGTAAAAAGAGGCTCTATTGTTGCAGGATTTGCGACATCTGCCAACGCAAAAGGGAAAACGGATAAGGCGTATAGGCTTTATGCCCTTGCAGACAAAATGGGAGGAATGAACTATCATTCCAAAATAGGCTATGGTTATTTTCTTTTAAAGAATGCATATCTTCGCGAGGCGAGAGCTGAATTTGTCAAGCTGTCTATGAATCCAAAGCTTAAAGATGCTCAGAAACAACAGGTAAAATCCCTTCTTGCCTTGGTTACCTGGAAAGAGGGTCAGCTTGATGATGCAATCGAAATGCTGGAAGAGGTTATGGAAAGTTATGTAACCTCTATGGTATATCAGAGCCTTGGCCTACTCTATATTATTAAAAAGGATAAGGAAAAGGCGCTCCCGTTCTGCTTGGAGGCTTATGAATATAATTCTGATGACAATGTTATAATGGATAATCTTGCAGAGGCTTATGTTCTTATGGGCGATAAGGAGAATGCTTTAAAGACCTATGAAGAGCTTCTTGAAAGAGAACCCTCTTTCCCTGATGCTTATTACGGATACGGACTTCTCCTTATTCAGGAGGGTCGCCGAAGCGAGGGCCTTCCTTATATTGAAAAGGCTCTGGATAAGAAATTCAGCTTTTTATCTGCTCTTCCAAGGGAAAGAGTTGAGGATATTTATTACGCCCATAAGAAGATAGAAATGGAGGATGAAGCTTCAAAATAATTTATGAAAATGTAAGATGGCTGTAATATTTGTGTAACAATTGTGTGCTATACTGTATATAACACAAGGGGAAGATTGCCCTTGTGGCGTTATATCTAAGTAGTTATTAAGGAGGTAGTATTATGAAAAAATTAATAGTTTCTTTTGTAGTGCTTGCCGCCATAATCGGAATATTTGGTGTTACCGCTTTTGCAGCTCCTGAGAGCTTGGCTCCTGACGCAATCGGAAACACAAAGGAACTTATAACAATTACAAATCCAGAGGGCATAAGTGATATGACCTTCGATAATTCTTATGTAATTTCCGGATATGGTCAGGTTGGAACTGTTGTTTCGGTTTATGCTTTTAACCCGGAGACAGGTCTTTATGAACAGCTCTATAAGACTGTTACAACTGTTGGGGAAGACGGCGTTACTGCCACAGAAGAAAAGAGCGTTTCTTCAAGCATAGGAGAATCAACCCTATTCTTTAACACTGTAAACTTAGCCCCTGGCTCTAACAGCTATATGGTTTATGCAGAAAACGGCGAAAAAGTTCAGATTGGCAAGTTCTTCATAATCAAGCATGATTATAATATAATTGACATTATTCGCTCTTGGGGCGCATACTAGAATTCAGACAAATTTTCAGGACGACTTTTAAGTCGTCCTTTTTGATAATTTAAGGCTTATGGGGCTCGTTCCCCATCGGCTTAGGGAAGGAGGGTTTTTATGAGCCTTAAAGAAAAATTTGATCAAAGGGACAGAAGACTTAATATTGTAAAGAACATAATAATCTTTTTGCTTCTTATGGTAACGGCAGCTTCTTTTTCCTTTATTCTAAGCTCCCAGGGAATCGGGAAAGATAAGGCAGGGGCCACCTTTGGCGGAACAACCGTTGAAGAGGTTTTTAAAAATCCTTCCGACATTGATGATGAAAATATAATAAACGCCTTCTGGGACTATATAAGCCCGGAATATATCGTGGTAAACAAGGATGGAAACCGAGATATTTTATATTCCTCAACGGAAAGATATGAGAAAATATCCGGACCTGCTATGGATATAATCAAGAATATGTTTGGGGGAATTACGGCTCAGTCTGTTGTAACCGAGACTTCCGTGTGGAATAATATGCTTTCCGTTAACTCCGCTCTTATGCATTTTCCTGCGGAAATAAACCCTGTTTTCCCTATTCAGTTTTTGGAAATCAATGACAGCACCGTAAGGGAGAACATAGACTCCTTTGCTGATATTCTTATTGTGACGGGACTTCCGGAGCAGGAAAACGCTCTTATATATATTAAGGAAGCAAAAACGGAAGAAATTATAAGATGCGAGACAGATATCCCTATTAAAAAGCTTAATGATGCTATTGACAAGCTTGATAATGTTACAGATAAAAACTATGCCTTCGGCTATGAATTAAAACTGGATAGCTTTGGCGGAAACTCAACTATGCTAAGCTCTATGCTTACGATTCCTCTTGTTGAAATTGAGACTCCTCAGATTTCGGCAAAGGTTCCACAGAACTTTTCCGACCGTCTTTTAGAAGTTGGGCAAAACGAACTCTCGCGAAATGTTATAAGTATTTTCGGTTGCGACCCTAATACTATAAGAAGCTATGTCAATAATGAGAATTCCCGTGTTCTTTTGGGAGAAAATCGAAGAATAACCCTCAGCTCTGATGGTATAATCGAGTTTAAAGCAAACGGAGCAAAAAACGGAATCGACATAAGTGGAGGAACTGTGCAGACTGCAGAAAACTCTCTTTATGTTGCGATTTCTGGAACACTCAAAACGGTTCTCGGTATGTTTGAAATTACCGGAACAGACATTAAAAATGCCGACTATGAAATTAAAGTTACAGGAATGGAAACAACGGGTGATTATCAGAGCGAGATAAGACTTTGCTTTGACTA
>JAZSPE010000030.1:0-3183 GCA_045537265.1 Clostridia bacterium
TGTTATAATTATTCTATATGTTAAATTATTACTTTATAAGGGAGATAAAAATGGATATTTTGGTATGCATTAAGCAGGTTCCGGGGTCCAGCAATGTTGAGGTTGATCCGGTTACAGGCGTTTTAAAAAGAGACGGCATTCAAAGCAAAATGAATCCTTATGATTTATATGGCATTGAGCTTGCCTTAAATTTAACCGAAAAGCACGGCGGGAAGGTTGATGTTATAACAATGGGCCCTCCTCAGGCAAAGGCGGTTATAACAGAAGCAATTTGTATGGGTGCAGAAAGCGGAACAGTTTTATCTGACCGTAAGTTTGCAGGGGCGGATGTTCTTGCAACAGCTTATACAATTTCTCAGGGCATTAAGAAAACAGGGGAATATGACCTTATTATCTGCGGAAAGCAGACAACAGACGGCGATACAGCTCAGGTTGGAGCAGAGGTTGCGGAATTTTTAAATATTCCTAATGTTGCAAATGTTCTTTCTGTTAAAGAGATAGCAGACGGGGAGATAACCCTCAAAGCATCTATGGACGATAAGGTTGCGGAAATGACAATTAAAATGCCTTGCCTTATTTCTGTTGACGGAGATATAAATTCTCCGAGACTTCCATCCTATAAGGTTATGAAAAGCGTTTCTGATGAGAAGATAACATTCTTCTCTCTTGCAGATTTTAACGATAAAAACGAGAAGAATTACGGTCTTTCAGGCTCAGCTACTCAGGTTGAGAGAATTTTCCCGCCTGAGAAAAATACTGAGAAGCGCTCAATAGACGGCACACCGGATAAGCAGGCGGAGGGACTTTATAATCTTATTCGCGAAAGAAAATTAGTATAGGAGGGGACGAAATGGGAAATTTGGTCATAAATCATAATTTAGTTACAGAAGATAAGGCCCAGGCTCTTGTTAAAATCTGTCCCTTTGGTGCTATTTCTTATGAAAACGGAAAGCTTGATATTTCTTCAGCTTGTAAGATGTGTAAAATGTGCGTCAAAAAAGGCGAGGGCGTTATTTCTTACGAGGAAGACGAAGTTAAGGCAAAGGTTGATAAGGATCTCTGGAAAGGTGTCTGCGTTTATGTTGACCACCTTGCAGGAAAAATACATAGAGTTACATATGAACTTTTAGGTAAAGCAAATGAGCTTGCAAAGGTAACAGGCCATCCTGTATATGCGCTTGTTATAGGCTCTGATTTAGGGGATAGCATAAACAAGCTTCTCCACTACGGAGTAGACAAGGTTTTCGTTTATGATGACCCTGAGCTTAAAGATTTTAGAATTGAGCCATACACAGAGGCATTCTGCGATTTTATTGAAAAGGTTAAACCGTCTTCAATCTTAATCGGAGCAACAAATATCGGGCGTCAGCTCGCTCCTCGTGTTGCGGCAAGAAGAAGAGCAGGGCTTACAGCGGACTGTACTGTCCTCCAGATGAAAGAAAATACTGACCTTGTTCAGATTCGTCCTGCCTTTGGCGGAAACATTATGGCGCAGATTATTTCTCCTGACACCCGTCCTCAGTTCTGCACTGTAAGATATAAGGTGTTCTCTGAGCCTGCTCCGACTGAGGAAGCAAAGGGCGAGATAGTTAAGCTCACCGTTGCAGCTGAAAAGTTAAAATCAGATATAAAGGTTTTATCCTACACCGATAAGCCAAAAGATATTGATATTTCTGAGTCGGATGTAATCGTTGCTATTGGCCGCGGTGCTATGAGCGAAGGGATGCGTGAGATGGCAAAAGAGCTTGCCGATTTATTGGGGGGCGTTGTTGCCTGCACAAGACCACTTGTTGAAGAGAATATCTTTGATGCAAAAAGACAGATTGGTCTTTCAGGAAGAACGGTTAAGCCGAAATTTATAATCTGCCTTGGTATTTCGGGGGCAGTTCAGTTTGCGGCAGGAATGAAATCTTCCGATTGCATTGTTGCAATCAATACAGATAAAAATGCACCGATTTTCGATGTTGCTCACTATGCAATCGTGGGGGATGTTAACGAAATCGTGCCACAGCTTATCCAGAATATAAAGGAGGGACTTTAATAATGTATAATAAATTAACAGCTGAAGATATAAAAAAGCTCTCCCAAATTGTTGGAGAAGAAAATGTTTTAGTTGGAGACAGCATAAGTCCCGATTATGCTCACGATGAGCTTGGAACAGTTGAAAAAATGCCTGATGCTTTGGTAAGAGTTTCAACAACCGAGGAAATCTCCGAAATTATGAAGCTTGCCTGGGACAGAGTTATCCCTGTAACCGTTCGCGGAAGCGGAACAGGCCTCGTTGGTGCGGCAGTTCCCGTTTGCGGAGGAATCCTCCTTGAAACAACAAAAATGAATAAAATAATTGAGCTTGACAGCGACAATCTAACTGTTACTGTTCAGCCGGGCGTTCTTTTAATGGAGCTTGCGGCTTTCGTTGAAGAAAACGACTTTTTATATCCCCCTGACCCGGGCGAAAAATCTGCCACAATCGGCGGAAACATTTCTACAAATGCAGGCGGAATGAGAGCTGTTAAATACGGCGTAACAAGAGACTATGTTCGTGCTTTAACCGTGGTTATGCCAAATGGCGAAATTGTTAAGCTTGGGGCAAAGGTTGCGAAAAACAGCTCAGGTTTCAGCCTTAAAGATTTGGTTGTAGGCTCTGAGGGAACTCTTTGCATAATCTGTGAAGCAGTTTTAGACATTATCCCTCTTCCAAAGCTTTCAGTAAGCCTTTTGGTGCCTTTTGCTGATATGAAGAGCGCAATTGAGGCAGTTCCAAAAATTTTCAGATCCAAGGTTACTCCAACTGCAATTGAATATATGTCAAGAGATACAATTCTTTTTGCAGAGGACTATCTGGGTAAGAAATTCCCTGATAAGAAAAATGATGCTTATATCCTTTTAACCTTTGACGGCAACACACAGGCTCAGGTTGATGAGGATATGAAAGCCGTTGCAGATTTGTGCCTTGAAATCGGCGCTGTTGATGTTTATATCGTTGATACTGAGGAAAGAAAGAAAGCCGTATGGTCTGCCCGCGGTGCTTTCCTTGAAGCAATAAAGGCATCAACGCCTGAAATGGACGAATGCGATGTTGTTGTTCCTGTAAATAAGGTTGACGAGTTTATAAGATTTACTCATAAGCTGGCTGAGGATATGAAAGTAAGAATTCCAAGCTTTAAGTCCGATCGTAGCCAT
>JAZSPE010000190.1:0-2559 GCA_045537265.1 Clostridia bacterium
TTGGGATTGAGTGTTTCGGCGCTGAGAGTCCTGAAACTGATGTTGAGGTAATTTCCCTTGCTCATACATTTTTAAATAAGATTGATATTAAGGGGATTTCTCTTTATATTAACAGCATAGGCTGTCCTGTATGCAGAAAGGCTTATAACGAAAAGCTTAAAGAATATTTTAAAGCAAGAGAAGAAAGTCTTTGCGAAACTTGTAAAGAGCGCCTTGAAAAAAATCCAATGCGAATTATTGACTGTAAGTCTCCTATATGCAGCGAGATTGCAAAGGATGCACCAAGAATGGTTGATTATCTTTGCGAGGAGTGTGCAACACACTTTGAAAAGACAAAGGCTGGGCTTGACAATATCGGAATTTCTTATACAGTTAACCCTGATATCGTCCGTGGACTTGACTATTACACCAAGACAGTTTTTGAATTTGTTTCCGATTCTCTCGGAGCACAGTCAACGGTTTGCGGTGGCGGAAGATACAGTGGTCTTGTTGAAGAGCTTGGCGGAAAACCAACCGAAGGCATCGGTTTTGCCATGGGTATTGAACGCCTTGTTCTTACAATCAAAAATCAAGGGGCAGAAGAAGATAGCGATATTTGTCCTGAGGTCTTTTTAGGGGCTATCGGCGATGAGGCAGTAAAAATTGCTCAAAAGACGGTTTATGATTTAAGACAAAAAGGCGTGTTCGCTGAGCAGGATTTATGCGGAAGAAGTGTTAAAGCACAGATGAAGTTTGCTAACAAGCTCGGAGTAAAGTATAGTGCAGTTATAGGCGATGATGAAATCGCTAATAATAAGATAAATCTTAAAAATATGGACAGCGGAGAGCAAAAAGAAGTTTCTCTTACAGCAGATTCCATATACGAATATATAACGGAGGGTAAATAATGGATACAATGCAAGGCTTAAAAAGAACCCACTATTGCGGCGAGGTGGACGGAATCGGCTGCGAGGTAGTCGTTGGCGGTTATGTTCAGAAAATTCGCGATATGGGAAACCTTATTTTTATAGATTTAAGAGACAGAACTGGTATTGTTCAACTTGCTTTTGACGACACAACAGACAGAAGCGTATTTGAAAAGGCTTCACAGTGCCACAGCGAATATGTTTTGATGGCAAAAGGAACTGTCAGAGAAAGAGAAAGCAAAAACAGTGCTATTAAGACAGGTAATATTGAGGTTTTTGTAAACGACCTCCGTATTCTTGCAAAGGCGCAAACACCACCATTTGAGGTTACTGATAAAACAAATGTTAACGAAGAGCTCAGACTTAAATACCGTTATCTTGATTTAAGACGCAAGCCTTTACAGGATAACATTATAAAGAGAAGCCAGATTGCCAAGAGCGCAAGAGATTATTTCTATGAAAACGGCTTTATTGAAATTGAAACACCAATGATGATAAAGTCAACTCCTGAGGGCGCAAGAGATTATATTATTCCATCCCGTGTTCATAACGGCAAATTCTATGCCCTCCCACAGTCCCCTCAGATTTACAAACAGCTTTTGATGATTTCAGGTTTTGACAGATATATCCAGCTTGCTCGTTGCTTCCGAGATGAAGATTTAAGAGCGGACCGTCAGCCTGAATTTACTCAGATTGATCTTGAAATGTCCTTTGTTGATGTTGAGGATATTTTGGAAATGGGCGAAGGCTTAATTAAGCGTTTATTCAAGGATGTTCTTGATATGGACATCCCAACACCTCTTCCAAGACTCACATACAAAGAGGCTATGGAAAGATACGGAAGCGATAAGCCTGATACCCGCTATGAAATGGAAATTATAAACCTTTCTGATTTAGTTAAGGATTGCGGTTTCGGAGTGTTCACATCGGCAATCGAGGGCGGTGGCTCTGTTCGCGCAATCTGCGCTAAGGGAGGAGCTGAAACTCTTACCAGAAAGGAAATTGATAAGCTTACTGAATATGTAAGAGGCATTGGCGCTAAGGGCCTTGCTTATGTAAGATGGGTTGAAGATGCGCCAAACTGCTCTTTTGCAAAGTTTATGACAGAAGATGAGCTAAACGCTATTTTAAATAGATGTGGCGCAGAAAAGGGAGATGTTGTCTTCATTGTTGCGGATAAAGAGTCTGTAACTCTTCCAACACTTGGTGCTCTTCGTCAAAGAGTCGCAAAACAGCTTGATATAATTAAAGACGGCTTTAATTTCCTCTGGATAACTGAGTTCCCGTTCTTTGAATATGACGAAGAAAGCGATTCTTATCTTGCTATGCACCATCCGTTTACAATGCCACAGGACGACTGCATTCAGTATCTTGAATCAGCACCCGAAAAGGTTATCGCAAAGGCTTATGACCTTGTTTTAAACGGAACAGAACTTTCTTCGGGTTCTATCAGAATCAATGATTACGAACTTCAACAGAAGATGTTTAAAGCTCTTGGTCTTACAGATAAAGAAATTGAAGAAAAGTTCGGATTCTTGGTTGATGCTTATAAGTATGGTGCAGCGCCTCACGGCGGAATGGGTATCGGTCTTGACCGAATTGCGATGATAATGTGTGGAGCTGAAAGTCTTCGTGATGTTGTTGCTTTCCCGAA
>JAZSPE010000149.1:0-1856 GCA_045537265.1 Clostridia bacterium
ATTTCATAAGCCACTTTTTAATTTCAATTTTATCCGCAGGGAGAGAGGTGTCGTGATACCGAACCAAAAAGGGCACGATTTTGATTGTGGCGCTGTCATATTTAAGCCTTTTAAGGACAGCTTCCGCAATCTCCGCTCCCATCTTAGGATGCCCCGAAAAATGCCCGATTCCCCGACTGTCAAACCTTAAACAAGAAGGCTTTGCAATGTCGTGGAAAAGCATGGCAAGGCGGACATAAATGAGTTTTGGCGCTGATGCAACCCCTAAAACTATATGCCTCCACACATCAAGGTGGTGGTGGAAATTTCTCTGGTCAAAATCAAAACAAGGGAGAATTTCGGGAATGAATATGGCAATAATGTCCTTATATTCGTGAAGAATTTTCTCAACATAATTGCCTAAAAGAAGCTTATTGAACTCAATGGCAATTCTCTCTTTTGCAATATTGTCAAGAAGAAAAGCGTTTTTATGGATTGAAAGACGGGTCTTTTCCTCAATTGTAAAGGATAAAACCGAGGCAAAACGGATTGCTCTCATAATCCGAAGAGCATCCTCTGAAAATCTTGTATCGCTATCCCCGACGCAGCGGATAATCATATTCTCGATGTCGCTCATTCCCCCAAAATAATCAACAATTCCCGTCTTAGGATTATATGCCAAGGCGTTCATCGTAAAATCACGGCGGGCTAAATCTTCTTTTAAGTTTTTAGTGAATAAAACATAGTCGGGATGACGGCTGTCGCTGTAACTTCCGTCAGTTCTGAAAGTGGTGATTTCCATATGGAAAGAGTTTATGATAACCGTAACAGTCCCGTGCTTTGCCCCTGTTAGAATTGTCTTATAATCTTTAAAGACAGATTCAATTTCTTCAGGGAGAGCGGAGGTCGTTATGTCCCAGTCGGAAGGGCTTTTCCCCATAATGCAGTCACGGACACATCCGCCAACGATATAGGCCTCAAAACCTTTTTCTTCAAGAAAAGAAATGGCGGTTTCAACTTCATAGGGCATCTTGATTTCCATAAAATCACCTCCTTTGAATATCTTAAATTATGATACCACAGCGCAACTCTTTTGTCAAACAAAAAAGGAGTGGTTTCCCACTCCTTTAATTTCTTAGTACATTCCGCCGCCTGCACCAGCCATAGCAGCAGCCGCAGCAGCTTCAGCTGCTGGGTCCGGCTTGTTTGCAACAACGCTTTCTGTTGTAAGAACCATACATGCAACGGAAGATGCCTTCTGGAGAGCGCTTCTTGTAACCTTTGTTGGGACAACAATACCGTTTTTGAGCATATCCATATATTCTTCTGTTAAAGCGTTAAAGCCAACGCCGATTTCGCTTGACTTAATCTTGTCAACGATTACGCTTCCTTCAATACCTGCGTTAAATGCAATCTGACGAACAGGTTCTTCAAGGGCGCGAAGAACGATTGATGCACCTGTCTTTTCGTCCCCGTCAAGAGAATTCATAAGAGCCTCAACAGCTGGGATTGCGTTAATGAAAGCAGTTCCGCCGCCTGCAACAATACCTTCTTCAACAGCAGCCTTTGTTGCGGCAAGAGCGTCCTCAATTCTGAGTTTCTTTTCCTTCATTTCGATTTCAGTTGCAGCACCAACTTTGATAACAGCAACACCGCCGGAAAGCTTTGCAAGTCTTTCCTGAAGCTTTTCACGATCGAAATCAGAAGTAGTTTCTTCAATCTGAGCTTTAATCTGTGCAACTCGTGCAGAAATTAACTCAGGATTGCCCGCGCCGTCAACAATGATGGTGTTTTCTTTCTGAATTTTAACCTGCTTCGCACGACCTAACTGATCAACTGTTGTTTCTTTTAAGTCAAGACCCAAATCATCGGTGATA
>JAZSPE010000107.1:0-7729 GCA_045537265.1 Clostridia bacterium
TGGCAGACAGTATAATGAATGCGGCAGAAGCCTTAGGAAAATTAATTAAAGAAAGCCCTGAAAGAAAAAATGCTCAGGCAACAGCTGATGCCCTCAGAAACGATGCTGAGGCAACAAAGATAATGAATGATTATAATGCAATAAGACAGACAGAAATGGAAAAGCTCCAGTATAAAGAGCCTACAAAGGAAGAGCTTGAAGCTTTCCAGGCCCTTATGCAGAGCGAATTTAAGCGCCTTGCAGAAAATCCTCTTATCGCAGCTTATATTGAAGCCAACAAGGCTTATGACGGCTTAGTAAGACGGGTTAACGGCGTTCTTGCCTATTATATAAACGGCGAGGAAGAGCCTCAGAGCGGCTGCGGCGGAAACTGCTCCTCTTGCGGAGGTTGCCACTAAAAAAATTTTGAAAAGGAGAAACCGACATGGCAGAATTTACTCCTATGATGAAACAGTATTTTGCTGTTAAAGAAGAATATAAAGACTGTATCTTAATGTATCGCCTTGGGGATTTCTATGAGATGTTTTTTGAGGATGCTCTGGAAGCGTCAAGAATATTAGAAATAACCCTTACAGGCAGAGATTGCGGTCAGGAGGAGCGCGCCCCTATGTGTGGGGTTCCTTTCCATGCGGTTGATTCTTATATTGCAAAGCTTGTTGAAAACGGAAAGAAGGTTGCAATCTGCGAACAGACGGAAAATCCCGCAGAAGCAAAAGGGATTGTTCGTCGCGAGGTTGTCCGAGTTATAACTCCGGGAACAATACTCGATTCTTCTGCCTTAGACGATAAAAAGAACAACTATCTTTGTTCTCTTTATGTGGATAAAGCTGGGGTTGGCATTTCCTTTGTTGATATAACCACAGGGGAAATCTCGACAGTTGAAAATGCGGAAACTGCTGACCTTGTTATTTTAAATGAGATGGTAAAATATGCTCCATCTGAGGTTATTGCAAACAAAAATGCGATGGAGAGAGAAGACTTAGTCGAAAAAATAAAAGACAGATTTTCTTGCAGTGTTCTCCCATACAGCGAAGACGCCTATTCTTTCTCCGCATCTCAAAGCAAAATCAAAGAGATACTCGGCGGAGGCTATAAAGACGAAATCGAGGGGAAAGTTCATAGCTGTGCAAGTTTAGGTGCGCTCCTTTCTTACTTAGAAGAAACTCAGAAAACAGAGCCCAATAACCTAAAAGAGCTTGATATAATTGACGACGGCAAGTATATGGGCATAGACCTTTACAGTATGCGAAACCTTGAACTGCTTGAAACCATGCGTGATAAAAAAGCCAAAGGGAGCCTGCTTAATGTTTTAAACAAGACAGTAACCTCTATGGGAAGCCGTCTTATGCGAAAATGGGTAACTATGCCACTTATAAATTGTGGAACAATCCAGAACCGTCATAACGCCGTTGAGGAGTTTTTCAAAAACCCCGTAATGCGTGAGGAAATCCGCGAAGAACTCCGTGGCATAAACGATATTGAAAGAACAATAACAAGAATTTCATATAAGAGTGCAAACTGTAAAGACCTTTTGGGGATTGCTTTCTCCTTTGAAAAGCTCCCTAAGATTAAGGCTCTTATGAAAGACTGTCAGACAGGGGTTTTAAAGGGCCTTTATGAAGGCTTTGACACTCTCTCTGACATAAAAGAATTAATTGATAATTCCATAAATCCAAAGGCTCCGCTTACTGTCCGCGAGGGCGACCTTATAAAAGACGGTTATAACGAAGAAATTGACAAAACAAGAGTTATAATTAAAGAGGGCAAACAGTGGATTAAGGATATCATTGATCGTGAAAGAGAAGAGACGGGCCTTAAAATCAAAGAGGGGTATAACCGTGTTTTCGGCTACTATCTTGAAATAAGCAAAGCGGAAAAAGGGGATGTTCCGCCTCACTTTATAAGACGGCAGACCTTAGCCAACTGCGAAAGATACATAACAGAGGAAATCAAGGAAATTGAAGATAAAATCGTTGAGGCAGAGAGCAATATCGTGGCTATGGAATACGAAATGTTCTGCCAGATACGAGAAAGGGTAGGAAGCGAAATCGCCCGAATTCAAAAGACCGCAGAGGTTGTTGCAACCATTGATGTTTTGACTGCTCTTGCATATGTTGCCGAGAAAAACGGATACACAAAGCCAAAAATGAATTTAGGGGACAAGCTTTTTGCCA
The DNA here is from genome assembly GCA_045537265.1 of Clostridia bacterium. Taxonomy (GTDB): domain Bacteria; phylum Bacillota; class Clostridia; order Monoglobales; family Monoglobaceae; genus SIG454. The sequence goes on from JAZSPE010000107.1 coordinate 2,175, forward strand.
AGGATGCAAGACATCCCGTTGTTGAAAAACTTGGAAGTCGGAATATGTTTATTCCTAACGATATAAACATAGATTGCCAGAGCAATCAGGTTCTTGTTATAACAGGGCCTAATATGGCGGGTAAATCAACTTATATGAGACAAACCGCTCTCCTTTCGGTTATGGCCCAGATGGGAAGCTTTGTTCCCGCCAGCGAGGCTGAACTTGGAATAGTGGATAATATCTTCACCCGTGTTGGAGCGTCGGACGACCTGTCCGCAGGTCAGAGTACCTTTATGGTGGAGATGAGCGAGGTTGCTTATATCCTTGACAACGCAACGAAAAACAGTCTTATAATCTTAGACGAAATCGGCCGAGGAACAAGCACCTATGACGGTCTTAGTATTGCCTGGTCGGTGGTTGAATATCTTGCTGACAAGAAAAAGTGTGGTGCGAAAACCCTTTTTGCAACCCACTATCGTGAGCTTTTAACCCTTGAAGAAAAGATTGAAGGGGTTAAGAATTATTGCATTGCGGTCCGCAAGCAAGGTGACTCCATAACCTTCCTTCGAAAGATTATCAGAGGCGGTGCCGACGGAAGCTATGGCGTTGAGGTTGCAGCTTTGGCAGGTGTTAAAAAGGAAGTAACCGAAAGAGCAAAAACAATTCTCCGTGAAGTTGAGGAGAGAGAGGGAATAAAAAGCGCAAGCACAAACCCGAAATTCGCTCCGAAACAAAGGGAAACCGAAATGCAGATGAGCTTTATGGAAAGCGGAGTTAACACTGAGATAATTGACGAAATTAAAAACATAGATATTGATTCAATGACACCAATGGAAGCGCTTACTAAGCTTTATGAGCTTAAAGCGAAAGCAAAAAACGGATAAGGTGGTGAAATAAATGGCAGACATTAAGGTTCTTCCTCAAAATATTGCCGATAAGATTGCGGCAGGAGAGGTAGCAGAACGCCCCAGCGCAGTTGTTAAGGAGCTTGTTGAAAACTCTATTGACGCAAAGGCAACATCAATTGAAGTTGAGATTGAAAAGGGCGGAATTAAATACATAAGAGTTACGGATAACGGATGCGGAATAAAAAAGGGCCAGGTGGAAACTGCCTTTATGCGCCATGCAACAAGCAAGCTTCGTGAGATTGAGGACCTTTATTCAATCGGAACAATGGGTTTTCGTGGCGAGGCTCTGTCCAGCATTTGTGCCGTGTCAAATGTGAGGATTATAACAAGACACGAGGACGAAGAGGAAGGAACAGTAATGGAAATTTCCCGTGGCATTCCTTCTCCAAAAGAGGAGATTGCCTGCAACCGAGGAACTATTATGGAGATTTCCGACCTTTTTGAAAACATCCCTGCAAGAATGAAGTTTCTTAAAAAGGACTCCACCGAGGCTGGCTATGTTGCGGATATTTTAGGGAGAATTGCTATGGCAAACCCCACAATCGCCTTTAAATATATCTGCGACGGAGCGGAGATTTTCTCAACCTCAGGGGACGGAAATTTAAAGAATGTTATTTTAAATGTCTATGGCCTTGACTATGCCAAGGGCCTTCTCGAAGTTGACTATGAAAAGGACGGCGTTCATATTTTCGGCGTATGCGGAAAGAGTGATTTAGCCAGAGGAAACCGAACAAGGCAGACCCTTTTCGTTAACGGAAGATATATTAAAAACCATGTTATCGCAAAGGTAGCCGAGGAAGCATACAGAAATTCCATTATGGTTGGAAAGTTCCCATTCTTCGTGCTTAACATAAATTTATCTCCTGCTCAGGTGGATGTTAATGTTCATCCTGCTAAAACGGAGATTAAGATTGCGGATGAAAAGAAGGTTTATGACATTGTCTATTCGGCGGTAAGCCAGGCTCTCTCTATGGGGGTTAAAGAGCAGGTGCAGGAGAAGACCTCCCCTTATGAATATAAAGAGGCTCCAAAAGAAAGCTCACAGTTTAAGATGCGCCTTCCGTTTTTTACAGGCAGTAAAAAAGAAGAAGTTGACACGAAAACAATTGAGCAATTCATTGAGTTTACAACTCCTAAAAAAGAGGAGAATGTTTTTAAAGAAGAAAAAGCAGAGGATGTTTTTGAGTTTATTGAAGAAAAGGAAGAGGAGATTCCTTACTTTGTAATCGGGCAGATTTTTGATACTTATGTCTTAGTTCAAAGAGGGGAAGAGGTGCTCTTTATTGACCAGCACGCCGCTCATGAAAGGTTCCGTTTTGAAAAGCTTCTTTCCGACTATAAGGAAAAGAAAAGCTTTTCTCAGATGCTTTTAGTACCAATAGTTATGAATTTAAGCCCTAATGAAATGGAAACTTTTAAGGAAAACCAAAAAGTTCTTATGGATTTTGGCTTTGAGGCGGAGGAGTTCGGAAACGACGGAATTATCATAAGACAGACTCCAATTTTATCGGGGGATGAAGAAATCAAAGGCCTTATGTCTGAAATGATAGAGGCTTTGGAAAAAGGATTCAAAAATTCTCTCTGGGATTTTGAAGAGAAAATGATAGATATGATTTCTTGCAAATATGCAATCAAGGCAAATAAGAAACTGTCCTCTCAGGAGATGGAGGATATTGCGAAAAAGACCTTTGAACTTATGAAAAACGGCAAGGGAACCTGTCCTCACGGACGACCGATAATGGTTTCTCTTTCCAAGCAGGATTTTGAGAAGATGTTCAAAAGAATAGTATAATTAAAGGAGGGGCAGAGATGAAAAGTAAAATTCTTGCAATCGCAGGGCCGACTGCATCAGGAAAAACTGCCCTATCCATTGAGCTTGCAAAGAGGTATAACGGCGAGATTGTCTCCTGCGACTCCATGCAGATTTATAAGGGGATGAACATAGGAACGGCCAAGCCGACAGAGGAAGAAAAGCAAGGCATCCCCCATTATATGATTGACATTATCTCCCCCAATGAGAATTTCAGCGTGGCGGAATATGTAAATCTTGCAAGAGAATATATTGATGATATTTTAAGCAGAGGTAAGCTTCCTATTTTAACAGGTGGGACAGGCCTCTATCTTGACAGCGTTATAAACAACACCAAGTTCTCTGAGGCAAAAGAGGATGCGGAGTATAGAGAATCCCTTTACGCTCTGGCGGAAAAAGAGGGGAATGGAGCAGTTCATAAACTTTTAGAGGAAATTGACCCCCTCTCAGCGGAGAAAATCCACGAAAACAATTTAAGGCGGGTTATCCGCGCCCTTGAAATTTATAAGACCACGGGGAAAACAATGACTCAGGTTAATATTGAGTCAGAAAGAGAATCCCTTTATGATGCCCTTATAATCGGTATTGATATGGACAGAGAGCTCCTTTATGAAAGGATAAACAAAAGGGTTGATATAATGCTTAGCGAGGGCCTTTTAGATGAGGTTAAGGCTCTTATGAATAAGGGTTTTGACAAAAGCTCCACCGCCTTTCAGGCAATCGGTTATAAGGAGTTCATTTCCTATTTTGAGGGAGAGATTTCCTTCCCCGAAGCAATCGATAAAGTTAAGCAGGAAAGCCGTCGCTATGCAAAACGACAAATGACCTGGTTTCGGCGGAATGAAAGTATAAACTGGATTGTATTACAAAATGATTACAGTTATGATAAAATTGTAAAAAACAGTTGTATGTTGACAGACAAGTTTGGTATAATTAAAAGTGAGGGAGTGCCCTATGAAGAAAACAGTGAAAAAGCGTAAGAAAAAGCTTACAGGCAAGACTTTTCTTTTGTGCCTCTTTTTGATTTTTGCCGTTTATATGGGGATAAACCTTATTATAAACTCAGGTGGCAGCATAACTACCTATATGGCAAGAGAGGGCGAAATTTCCGAAAGCTTTACGGTTGACGGATATATCTTCAAGGACCAGACGATTATAAACGCAACGGCCTCCGGCTATCTTGAATGCACCATAGAGGAATCAGGAAGAGTGGGCAAAGAGGGCACCGTTGCATATATCTATGAAAAAGAAGTTCCCGCAGAGGAGAAAAATCGCATTAAAGAAATTGATGCTAAAATTAAGGAACTTAAAGAAAACGACAGAAGTATGTCGGCATCTGAAAATGACTCAGTCCGACTTGAACAGGACATTTTAAAGGCGGTTGTTACACTCCCTGCATTAGTTCGGGATAATAATATGGCGGAAATTTTCAAGGTGAGGAAAAACCTTGACAGCGTTGCCAATGCAAGAGGGAAAATTTCGGGGGCAAGTAAAAGCGCCAAAGAGCAGATAGAAGAACTTAATCGTGAAAAAGCAACTCTTGAAAGCAAAAATGATATGTCAAAGGTGGCTGTTAAAACTCCTGTGGCAGGGTCCTTTACTGCAAGAGTTGACGGACTTGAAGAAACCCTTGACGACTCTAAGATAGAAGAAATAACTCAAGGATATCTCAGAGATATAAAGGTTAAAGAAAATAAAAAAGAGGAGAATGCCTTTGTTAAAAAGGACGCTCCAATTGGGAAAATTGTTGACACTTATACCTGGTATATGGCGGCAATAATTGATAAGGATATTGCCGAGAATCTGAGAGTTGGCGACGGTATTCGACTGAAATTTTTAGATTCAAGTGATAACATAATAAACGGCAGTGTTTATAAGATTGCGGATGAGCATGACGGCAAAGTTGTTCTTGTTGTAAAATCTGCCGGATATGTGGACAACCTTTATTCCATTTCTACGGCTAAGATAGATGTTATAGTGAGAACCCATGAGGGAATGAAAATTCCGTCAAAGAGCATCAGAGTCAAGGACGGGGAAAAGGGAGTTTATATCCTTTCAGGAAACAAGATAAGATTCCGCAAGGCGAAAGTTCATTATATGGATGACGAATGGGCGATTGTTTCAACGGAAGAGAAAAACTCTATTAAGCTTTATGACAGCGTTATTGTCAGCGGGTCTAAAATATACGAAGGCAGGGTCGTGAGATAATGGGCATTTTAGAAAACATTAAAGAAGCCAACCGAAAAATTGAAAATGCTGCAAAATCTGCCGGACGAAATAGAGATGAAATAACCTTAATCGGCGTGTCAAAGACCAAGCCTGTTTCTCTTATAAAAGAGGCAGTAGACTGCGGAATCCGCTATTTAGGGGAAAACAGAGTTCAGGAGATAATGGAAAAGTTTGACCATATTGAAGGGGCTCATTGGCATTTAATCGGCCATCTTCAAAAGAATAAGGTTAAATACATAATTGATAAGGTTGACCTTATCCACTCCGTTGACTCCCTTGAACTTGCAAAGGAAATCGACAAGCAGGCAAAGAAATTTGACAAGGTCCAGAAAATCTTGATTCAGGTAAATATATCCGGTGAGGAGAGCAAGTTCGGTCTTCCAAAGGAAGAGGTTCTTCCTCTCTTAAATGAGGTAAAAAGCCTTGAAAATGTGAAGGTTAAAGGTCTTATGACCATGGCCCCCTTAGGCGCCGGAGAAGATGAACTTCATGAGATTTTCGGGGGACTTAAAAAACTTTCTATTGACATTAAAGAGAAAAAAGTTGATAATATAGATATGGAAGAACTTTCGATGGGAATGTCGGGAGATTTTGAAATTGCTATCTTAGAAGGGGCCACTATGGTC
>JAZSPE010000174.1:0-1581 GCA_045537265.1 Clostridia bacterium
TGGGCCTCCGACTTATTGGTGTAGGTGTTTTTGTAATAGGTGGTATCATAAGCCTTATTAAGTCTCTTCCGCTTATTGTTAAGACTTTTACCGGAGCTATAAAGAGCGCTTTCGGTGGGAAAGCTGTTGACACGGGCAGAACATCAAAGGATATGAATATGGCTGTGGTTTTAATCGCAATCCTTATTTTAACTATTTTAGTATGGCTTGTTCCTGCTATCCCTGTTACATTCTTAGGAGCGGTTTTAGTTGTAGTTTTCGGCTTCTTCTTTGCAACGGTTTCCTCCCGTATGGTTGGTCTTGTTGGAAGCAGTAACAACCCTGTTTCAGGTATGGCAATCGCTACGCTTTTAATTACAACACTTCTTCTTAAGTTTACAGGAAGCCTTGGCGCTGTTGGTATGACAAGTGCTATTGCAATCGGGTCTATAATTTGTATCGTTTCTGCAATCGCCGGGGACACATCTCAGGACCTTAAAACAGGCTATCTTTTAGGGGCAACTCCAAAGAAACAGCAAATCGGCGAGCTTATCGGCGTTGTTGCATCAGCTCTTGCAATCGGCGGAACGCTCTACCTTTTAGACACCGCCTGGGGCTTTGGCTCTGAAGAAATTGCAGCTCCGCAAGCAACTCTTATGAAGATGATTGTTGAGGGTGTTATGGAAGGTCAGCTTCCTTGGGCGCTTGTATTTATCGGCGTATTCATCGCAGTTATTGCAGAAATTTTGGGTATTCCTGTTCTTCCTTTTGCAATAGGTATCTACCTCCCTGTTCAGCTTAACGCTTGTATTATGGTTGGCGGACTTGTGAGACTTGCTCTTGATAAAATGAAAAAACCTGAAGAAGAAAAGAAAAATATCGTTAGCGATGGCATCCTTTTCTGCTCAGGTATGATTGCAGGAGAGGGACTTGTCGGAATTCTCCTTGCTCTCTTTGCCGTTTTCGGAATCGATAAAGCATTCAACCTTTCCGCTATGCTTGGTATCCCTGCGGTTGTTTCCGACATTTTAGGCATTGTTCTGTTAGGAATTATTGTTTTAACAGTTCTTAAATTTTCTGTTTGGAAAAAGAGAAGCAAATAAAATATGAAAAAGAAAAATATTATTTCAAAAAACTATCTTGAAAAAAAGCCTCTTCGTTCCCCGTATATAACTTGGAATACGGACGAAAAAGGCGTTATAACTCTTGAAATTGAGAACAGCGGTATCTTTAACAAAATCGCACAAAAGCTCTTTAAAAAGCCAAAAATAAGTTATGTTCATCTTGACGAGATGGGAAGTTTTTTATGGCCCCTTATGGACGGCGAAAAAGATATTATCGCCCTTGGAGAAATGGTGGATGAGCATTTTGGAGATAGTGCAAAACCGCTCTATGAAAGATTGGCAAAATTTATTCAGATTTTGGAGAGCTATCATTTTATAATATTAAAATGATTAAACCAAAAGCCGTGGCAAAGTTGCCACGGCTTTTTTGTTTACAAAAAAAGGCATCGCTTATGCGATGCCTTTAATTTTAAAATTAGTTGTTTCCGCCTGCCATTGCAGCAACTTCAGCAGCAAAGTCGTCAACGCGCTTTTCAAT
>JAZSPE010000089.1:0-4328 GCA_045537265.1 Clostridia bacterium
CATCACCAAGACTCCGCCGGCAGCTGTTCTTATTAAGAAGGCTTGCAAAATCCAGAGCGGTAGTGGTGTTCCCAACAAGACAAAGGTTGCACAGCTTTCAAAGGCAGATCTTAAGGCTATTGCTGAGCAAAAAATGCCTGATCTTAACGCAGCTTCTGTTGAAGCAGCAATGTCTATGGTTGCCGGAACTGCAAGATCAATGGGCGTTACCGTTGAAGAGTAGTAGACGGGTTATGAATGTGGGAGGGGCAAATGCCCTGTGATAACCACTATAGGAGGAAATTTAATGAAAATGGGTAAAAAGTATCAAGACAGCGTTAAGCTTCTTGAAAAAGGCAAATTATATGATTCAAACGAAGCTATGGGTCTTGTTTGCCAGACCGCTAAGGCTAAGTTTGACGAAACAGTTGAAATTCATGTTAAGTTAGGTGTTGACTCCAGACACGCTGACCAGCAGGTTAGAGGCGCTGTTGTTCTTCCTAACGGAACAGGTAAAAATGTTCGCGTTCTCGTATTTGCAAGAGAAGGCAAGGCTGAAGAAGCTAAGGCTGCAGGCGCTGATTTCGTTGGTGCTGAGGACTTAGTTCAGAAGATTCAGTCTGAAAACTGGTTTGACTTTGATATCGTTGTTGCAACTCCTGATATGATGGGTGTTGTTGGTCGTATCGGTAAGACACTCGGTCCTAAGGGACTTATGCCAAACCCGAAAGCCGGCACAGTTACACCTGATGTTGCAAAAGCTATCGCTGAAATCAAATCCGGTAAAATTGAATACAGATTAGATAAGACAAACATTATCCACTGTCCAATCGGTAAGGCTTCCTTTGGCCCTGAAAAGCTTATGGAAAACTTCAATGCACTTATGGGCGCAATCGTTAAGGCTCGTCCTGCTGCTGCAAAAGGTCAGTATTTAAGATCTGTAACAATTGCTACAACAATGGGCCCTGGTATTAAGATTAATACTGGTAAGATTGAGGCTTAATTAAGGGTTTAACCCTAAAAGAAAACAGTTGAATATTTTCCGCAGACAGCAGGTGGCAATGCCATAAATCCTGCCGAGGAGAAAAAAGTTTTTAAATGACTTTAATCCCTCGTGTCTGCGAGGGATTTTTCATACCAATCTTTTAAGATTGAAACTTTGAAAGGAGGAAAATTTTATGCCAAGTGAAAAAGTTTTAGAAGGCAAAAAAGCGGTTGTCGCTGCTATAACAGAAAGACTTAAAAACGCTCAGGCCGGTGTTATCGCTGACTACAGAGGTTTAACAGTTGCTCAGGATACAGAGCTTCGTAAAAAGCTCCGTGAAGCAGGTGTTGAATATTCTATCGTTAAGAACACTCTTACTCGTTTCGCTGCAAACGAAGTTGGCTTGGGAGAGCTTGACAGTGTGCTTCACGGTCCTACTGCTCTTGCAACAAGTGATTCAGATGTTGTTGCTCCTGCTAAGGTTTTAGTTGAATTCGCAAAAGATAACGAACAACTCGAAATCAAAGCTGGTTTTATCGACGGAAAAGTTATTGACGCAAATGAGGTTAAGGTTTACGCAAGTATTCCTTCCAAGGAAGTTCTCATTTCCAAGATGCTTGGAAGTTTGCAGGCTCCTATCGGAAACTTGGTTCGTACTTTGGATGCTGTTGCTAAGAAGGACGCTGAGTAAAAATTATTATTAAGTAAATTATGGGCAAGTGCCCCAAATATTAAAAAAACGGAGGATTTTTAAAATGGCTGATGTTATGAAGTTAGTTGAAGAAATTAAAACACTTACACTTTTAGAAGTAAACGATTTAGTAAAGGCTCTTGAAGAAGAGTTCGGCGTATCTGCTGCTGCTCCTGTTATGGTTGCTGGCGCTGCTGCTGCTGGTCCTGCTGCTGAAGAAAAGTCTGAATTCGATGTAGTTCTCACAGGATTTGCTGCTGACAAGAAGATGCCTACAATCAAGGCTGTTAAGGACCTTACAGGTCTTGGTCTTGGCGAAGCTAAGGCTGCTGTTGAAGGCGCACCAACAACTCTTAAGGAAGCTGTTGCTAAGGACGAAGCTGAAGCTATGAAGGCTAAGCTCGAAGAAGCAGGCGCAACAATCGAACTTAAGTAAAATTTTTCTTTCAAAGTTAAAATACGGGCCCGTCGGGCCCGTATTTTTTATGCCTTTCTTTTATGACAAATTCCTCGCTTCCCCTGTGTTATAATTAAAATTCAAGCCCCCTTTATAAAAAAATTAAAAAAACTCTTGTATTTGAGATTTTTTTATGATACAATTTATAGTGTATGATTGCATGATTATAACTTTTAGATAAAAACCCGAAGGAAAGTAGGTGAGGTTATGGAGAAGTTTGTAATTCTCGGCGGTGCAAAGCTTGCGGGCGAGGTTAATATCAGCGGTGCTAAAAACTCTGCTGTTGCCTTAATCGTTGCTGCTACTATGGTAAAGGGCGTTTGCGTTATCGAAAATGTTCCGGAAGTTACAGATACCTATGTTTTGGCAGAAATTATAAACAAGCTTGGCGGAAGAGCCGAATTTACAAGCAAAGGCACAATTACAATTGACTGCACCAACCTTAACTGCTATGAAGCATCATATGATATGGTTGGAAAAATCCGTGCTTCCTCCTACCTTATGGGTGCTCTGCTTGGAAGATTTAACCACGCAAAGGTTGCTCTTCCGGGTGGCTGTGACTTTGGGGTCAGACCTATAAATCTCCACCTTAAAGCCTTCACTGCTCTTGGGGCAACTCATTCTCTTGACTATGCCTTAGTTGACATTCAGGCAGAAAAGCTTATCGGAACATCTATTTATATGGACCAGGTCAGTGTCGGCGCAACAATTAACGCTATGCTTGCGGCAACGCTCGCCGAGGGCACAACGATTATTGAAAATGCCGCAAAAGAGCCTCATGTTGTTGATGTTGCCAACTTCTTAAACTCAATGGGCGCTAATGTTAAGGGCGCAGGAACAGATGTTATTAAAATAAAAGGCGTGGAAGAGCTTCACGGCGGAACATATTCCGTTATCCCCGACCAGATTGAAGCAGGAACATTTATGATTGCCGCTGCTGCAACAGGCGGAGATGTTGTTATTAAAAATGTTATCCCTAAGCACCTTGACTCCCTTTCAGCCAAGCTTTTGGAAATGGGCGTTAATGTTGAGGAGCACGACGAATCCGTCAGAGTCTATACAGACAAGCCACTCCAGAAGGCGAAGGTTAACACAATGCCTTATCCTGGCTTCCCCACAGACCTTCAACCTCAGATGGTTGCTCTTTTAACAAAGGCAGAGGGGACAAGCATTGTTACAGAAAATGTCTGGGACAACAGATTCCAGTATATAAACCAGCTTGCCAGAATGGGTGCTCAAATCACCGTTGACGGCAGAGTTGCAATTATTGAAGGTGTCGAAAAGCTTAAAGGCGCTCCCGTTTCCTCAACGGACCTCAGAGCAGGCGCCGCAATGGTTATTGCAGGACTTATGGCAGACGGGGTTACAGAAGTCTTTAATCTTAAATATATCGACCGAGGCTATGAAGACTTTGTTCAAAAGCTCAAAGGACTTGGAGCTCAGATAACAAGACGCGTGGTTGAGGACGAAGAAATAGTTGAAACTATCGCATAAAACAAGAGAGAAATCTTAATTGATTTCTCTCTTTTTAAAAATGGGAGGTTATTATGAAAAAGAAATATATAATTATTGCTCTTGTCCTTTTTTCCTGCGCGGTAATGGGCATTGTTGACGCAGTTATAAGACCTGGCTATCTTATAAAATCATTTATTAAACTGCCCCTATTTCTCATTCTCCCTCTTTTGTATTCTTGTTTTGACAGAGAAATCTCCCTCAGAAAAATTCTTACGCCCACAAAAAGCGGATTTATAAAAGCTCTTTTGGTAGGCATTTCAGTTTTTCTCATTATTCTTCTTGCCTATTTTCTTTTAAAAGATGTTTTCGACTTTTCAATGGTTACTTCCGCCCTGACGGGAGATGTTGGAGTTACAGCGAAGAACTTTTTATGGGTTTCCCTTTATATTCCCTTTGTTAACTCCTTCCTTGAAGAGTTTTTCTTCCGTGGCTTCGCCTTTTTTACTCTTAAACAAAAAAGCAACCGCGCTTTCGCCTACCTTTTCTCCTCTTTGGCATTCTCGCTGTATCATATAGCAATGATGATTGGCTGGTTTAATGTTTGGGTTATTCTTCTGGCAACGGTTGGTCTCTTCCTTGGAGGCATCATTTTTAACTATTTCAACGAAAAATACGAAAATATTTATATGTCCTATCTTATACATATGTTTGCAAATTTCGCCATAAACACCATAGGGTTTGGGCTTTTTGGTATAATATAA
>JAZSPE010000017.1:0-3713 GCA_045537265.1 Clostridia bacterium
GTGAAGCTTTGAGGAAAGCTTTTCAACAATTTTGTGGAAAGGAGCGGCAACTATAAAGGCTAAAATAAAAGGTAAGAACAAATTAATAAGAACAGGAGAAAAATAAACCAAAACCCCGATGCAAAGGGCAATGAAGAGGTATTTGATATACTTTCCGTATCCATTATTCTTCATATTCAACTACATCCTTTCGTAAGAATTTTTAAGAAAGAAGTTTTGCCATAATTTCAAAGCCGTTTTCCATATAAATTCCCGTCTCTTTTGCATTTGCCTCGGTATAGGAAAGACCGCTTGCCTTTCCCCCCTTGCTCCTGTAAATAAGATAAGGGATAGGATCGCTTGTGTGAGTTCTTATTGCAAGAGGTGTTGGGTGGTCAGGCATAACGAGAATATTATATTCTTCGTTTTCATCTTCAAGATAGGAAAGGAGCGGAGCAACAATTTTCTCATCAATAAGCTCGATTGCGCGGACCTTATTTTCTATTTCTTTTCTGTGGCCTGCCTCGTCGGCACCCTCTAAATGAATATAAACGAAGTCGGCGCCTTTTTTAAGAGCATCAATTGATGCCTTTGCCTTGCCGTCAAAGTTAGTATGAACAGTTCCTGTTGCACCTTCAACATCTATAACATCAAGGCCTGCACATTTGCCGATTCCCTTGATTAAGTCAACGGCGGAAATAACAGCGCCCGAAAGACCGAATTTGTCCTTATATAAATCAAGGTTGGGCTTTGTTCCGTTGCCCCAGATCCATATGGAGTTGGCAGGATGAAGGCCTCTTTTTATTCTGTCAAGGTTTACAGGGTGGTCTTTAAGTATCTCGTGGCTTCTCTTCATAAGGGAGAGAATTGTCTTGTCAGACGGTAAGTACTCTGTGATTTTCCTGTCGGAAATATCGTGTGGCGGAGTTAAGGAGAAATGGTTTTCCTTGTTGTGCCAAACTAAAAGATGACGATAGCTTATACCGCTGAAAAATTCATATTCTTCGGTTTTAAGCTCTTTATTTACTGCCTCGATTAAAATACTTGCCTCCTCCGAGGTAATTTCGTCAGAACTGTAATCAACCATTGTCTTGTCCTCATAGTTTTCCTCATCGGAAAGAGTAACAAGATTTGTTCTGAAAGTGGTGTCGGAAAGGACAAGAGGAACATTCATGCTCATAGCTTCAAGAGGAGAACGCCCTGTATAATATTTAAGGGGGTCATAGCCGAAAACCGCAAGGTTTGCAACATCGCTTCCCGGTGGAAGTCCCTCGGGGACAGTCTTGACCATTCCAAGCTCGCCGCCTTTTGAAAGACGGTCAATGTTAGGCTTTTTCGCAACTTCAAGAGGAGTTTTGCCTCCTAATTCAGCAACGGGTGTATCCGCTGCACCATCGCATAAAACAACAATATATTTCATATGATTTTCTCTTCCTTTCAAGAAAAGTTGTTTCGTTTTGAAAGTTTTCCCTTGCAGGAAAAATTTATGCAAGGTTATATATGCTTCATTATACTTCAAAAACCCTTGCTTTGTCAAACATTTTGAGAAAATGTCATAAAAATTTAACATAAAAAATTTTTGTTGAAATTGCATAAAATTTGTTGCAATTTCTTCAATAAAGTGTTATAATGGCTTATAATAGATGAAGTATGCTTGGAGGGAATTATCGTGCAAAACAGAATATTTCAGAATACCTGCAACCAGTTAAGACTCGATATTGAGCGCCGTATCGGTGTTATGGACGATGGCGGTGCGGTTATTGCGTGCAGCGACGAGACTAAGATTGGTAAAATTAACGAAAGAATAGAAGAAGTGTGCCCTGGTGGCGAAATCAAGGCTTATAAGGGATATACCTATAAGAAATTTGAAACCTATAATAAAGGGGAATACTATGTTTTCTGTGAGGGAGAGGACGAACTTGCAAAGTGCTATTGTACTGTTCTCGCGCCTCATTTTGTTTCTGTTAAGCAGTATTATGATGAAAAGTACGATAAGAACAGCTTTGTTAAAAATATAATTCTCGATAATGTCCTTCCTGGAGATATTATATACAGAAGCAAGGAGCTTCGCTTAAATACCGAGGCAAAGAGAAATGTTTTCTTAATAAGAAGTCATAAAAATTCTGATATTGAGATTATGGACATTCTTTTAAGCATCTTCCCCGACAAGACCCGCGACTTTGTTATAAGAATTGACGACAGAGATATTGTCGCAATAAGAGAAGTAAGGGAAGACGAAAATATTGACGCTCTCCAAATTGCAAACGAAATAAGAGATACTGTTGGGGTTGAGGCAATGGTTAAGGTTTCCGTTGGCGTTTCAACTCTTGCTGAAAATATTCAGGAGCTTTCAAAGGCATACCGCGAAGCGAGAATTGCCCTTGAAGTTGGCAAGGTTTTTGACACTGAAAAGAATGTTATAAGCTATGACAATTTAGGGATAGGAAGACTTATCTATCAGCTTCCAACAACTCTTTGTGAGCTTTTCTTAAACGAAGTTTTAAAGAAAGAATCCATCGATGTTATGGACAGCGAAACAATTTATACAATTCAGAAGTTCTTTGAAAACAACCTTAATGTTTCCGAGACTTCAAGAAAATTATTTGTTCATAGAAACACTCTCGTTTACCGTCTTGATAAAATCAAAAAGCTTACGGGGATTGACCTCCGCGAGTTTGATGATGCCATAACCTTCAAGGTTGCAATGATGGTAAGTAAATATCTTAAATCCCAGAATAACGAAATTTAAATCGGAGCTTTAAATATGATAGAATTTAAGAATGTTACTAAAATTTATGAAGACGGAGATGTTCTTGCGCTGGACGATGTGTCCTTTAAAGTTGAGAAGGGCGAGTTTGTCTTTCTGGTTGGACCGTCAGGAGCAGGTAAATCCACAATAACCGAGCTTATCATTAAAGAGGAGCTTTTGACAAGCGGAGATATTATTGTGAATAATATGTCTCTTTCTGCTCTTCCTGATAAGAAAATTCCTTTTCTCCGCAGAAATATAGGAATGGTTTTTCAGGATTTTCGTCTTCTTCCAAATAAAACGGTTTATGAAAATGTTGCCTTTGCCATGCAGGTTATCGGTGCATCAAGCCGTGCAATAAGAAGAACGGTTCCCGGCGTTTTGAGTATGGTTGGCCTTTCTCATAAGGCAGATATGAAACCTGGTCAGCTCTCCGGCGGTGAGCAACAGAGAGTTTCTCTGGCCCGCGCAATGGTTAACCGTCCGCCTGTTATTATTGCGGACGAGCCTACGGGAAATCTTGACCCTGAAAACGCTCAGGAAATTATGAATTTACTTGAAGATATAAACAAAAAAGGAACAACAATGATTGTTGCAACTCATGCGAAGAACTTTGTTGACACTATGCAAAAGCGTGTTCTTGCCATAGAGCACGGCAAACTTGTTCGCGATGAGGAAAGAGGAGCGTACGGATATGAAGCCTAGGGATTTTAAATATTTCATCACTCAGGGAGTCTCCGGGATTATGTCAAACTGGCTTATGAGCCTTGCTTCATTAACAACAGTTATTATATCTTTGGCATTCCTTGGGGTATTCATTATTTTAGGCCTTAACTTAAACTCAATCAGTGAACAGATTGAGCAGCAGTGCCAGATAAATGTTTTCGTTCCCCGTGACGCAACAGACAGCGAGCTTAAAGCTGTGGGAGCGGAGCTTCTTAAAATTGAAAATGTTAAAGCGGTTGATTATTTTACCAAAGAAGAG
>JAZSPE010000018.1:0-4895 GCA_045537265.1 Clostridia bacterium
CAAGAAGCAGTTATGTTTTGTGTGTGGGGGATGAGGTTTCGGTTAATATTCCGGAGCCTGAAACTCTGGACGCACATCCTGAGGACATCCCGCTGGACATTGTTTATGAGGACGAATCATTAATGGTTATTAACAAGCCTCAGGGAATGGTTGTTCATCCTGCGGCAGGGAATTACAGCGGGACATTGGTTAATGCGCTTTTAAATTATTGCCCTGACTCTCTGTCGGGGATAAACGGGGAAAAACGCCCGGGAATTCTTCATAGAATTGATAAAGACACAAGCGGACTTTTGCTTGTTGCCAAAAACGATATTGCCCATAAAAGCCTTTCCGAGCAGATAAAGGCCCATAGCCTTACAAGAGAATACAGAGCGTTGGTCCACGGCAATATAAAAGAGGACGAGGGGACAATTAATGCTCCCATAGGACGCCATCCGGTTAACCGCAAGAAAATGGCGATAACCGAGAAAAACTCCCGTGAGGCCATAACCCATTTTAAGGTTTTAGAGAGATTTTCGGGGTTTACCTATGTAAGCTGTCGTCTTGAAACAGGAAGAACTCATCAGATAAGGGTTCACCTGTCAAGCAGAGGCCACTCTATCGTAGGGGATAAAACCTATGGAGTAAAGGATAAATTCGGTTTAGAGGGACAGCTTCTCCATGCCTGCCGAGTTGGGTTTATTCATCCCATTTCGGGGGAATATATGGAGTTTATGCGTGATGTCCCCGACTATTTCGAGAAAGTTCTCTTAAAGCTTAGGAGGATGACATAATGGGGAATTTACACGATAAACACAGAGAAAGAATGGATAAAAAGGCCAAGCTTGGCGGTCTTCATAATATGCCTGACCACGAGGTTTTGGAGATGATTTTGTTTGCGGTTATTCCAAGAGGTAATACCAACGAAATCGCAAAGAGGCTTATTGATGAATTCGGAAGCTTACACAAAGTCTTAACGGCAGATGAAAAAGAGCTTACCCAAATTGAGGGAATTGGAATGCGAACAGCCAAATTCCTCACAAGCTTATATGATGTTCTTGGAGTTTTGGAGAGGTCAATAAATTCTCCAAAGAAACAGATTAAGACCAGCGAAGAAGCCATTGACTACGCAAAAACTTTCTTTTATGGAAAGCTTACGGAGCAGTTCCTTCTTATAACACTAAACCGTGCAGGGAATGTTATCGGGAGATATAAATTAGGGGACGGAAGCGACAAAGAACTTCATATATACCCTAAGAATATAGTCGTAAAGGCGCTTTCTGACGAGGCTAGCACAGTAATTCTTGCCCATAACCATCCGGGCGGAAATCTTACGCCGTCTTTTGCTGATATTCAGATGACGAATAAGATAAAAGAAGTTTTGGAGATAGTTGATATTAAGCTTTTAGACAGCGTTATTGTGTCAGGCGGAAAGGGAATAAGCATTTTAGGATAAAAGGAAAAGGAGGAGAGGAAATGGATTTTAAGGTTGTTTCGGCTTATAAGCCATCAGGCGACCAGCCAAAAGCTATAAAAAGCCTTGCAAATGGCATAGAAAGCGGAAAAAAGTTTCAGACTCTCCTTGGGGTAACAGGTTCGGGAAAAACCTTTACGATGGCAAATGTTATTGAAAAGGTTAATAAGCCAACCCTTGTTTTAGCCCATAACAAAACCCTTGCGGCACAGCTTTACGGGGAGTTTAAAGAACTCTTCCCTGAAAATGCTGTGGAATATTTTGTGTCCTATTATGATTATTATCAGCCTGAGGCATATATCCCTCACTCGGATACCTATATAGAAAAGGACGCTCAAACCAACGATGAAATTGATAAATTAAGGCACAGCGCAACGGCGGCACTCTCTGAAAGACGGGATGTTATAATTGTTGCCAGCGTGTCTTGTATCTACGGCCTTGGAGACCCTATTGATTATCATAATATGGTTATCTCTCTCCGTCCTGGAATGATAAAGGACAGAGATGAAGTTATAGATAAGCTTATTGAAATACGCTATGAAAGAAACGATGTTGCCTTTGAGAGAAATAAATTTAGGGTAAGAGGGGATGTTATAGATATATTCCCGTCTTATTCAGGCGGAAATGCTTTAAGAGTTGAATTTTTCGGGGACGAGGTTGACAGAATAAGCGAAATAAATACAACCACGGGAGAAGTTGCCGCTAACTTAAAGCATTGCGCAATTTATCCTGCTTCTCACTATGTAACCACCAAAGAAAAAATGGAGCAGGCCATAGAAAGAATTGAAAAAGAACTCTCTGAAAGAGAAAAGGAGCTCTTGGATGCTGACTGCCTTATTGAAGCCCAGAGAATACGGCAAAGGACAATGTATGATATTGAAATGATGCGTGAGACAGGCTTTTGCTCAGGGATTGAAAATTATTCAAGGCATATAAGCGGTCGGGAGGCAGGCTCTCCCCCTTATACCCTTATGGACTATTTCCCTGAGGACTTTCTTTTGATGATTGATGAGAGCCATGTAACTCTCCCTCAGGTCCGGGCAATGTTTGCAGGAGACAGAGCGAGAAAGGATAATCTTGTCCGTTATGGTTTCCGTCTCCCGTCAGCCTATGACAACAGGCCCCTCAACTTTGACGAGTTTTATGACAGGATAAATCAGGCGGTGTTCATTTCCGCAACCCCTGCCGACTTTGAAAGAGAAAAATCCGCGCAAATCGTTGAGCAGGTAATCCGCCCCACAGGTCTTTTGGACCCTGAGGTTATTATCCGTCCAATCGAAGGACAGATTGACGATTTATACGGCGAAATTATGGATAGAGTTAAGAAAAACGAGCGTGTTTTAGTCACTACTCTTACCAAACGAATGGCGGAAAGACTCACGGATTATTTTGAGGAAATGGATGTTAAAGTGCGGTATCTCCACTCGGATGTCCAAACAATTGAAAGAATGGAAATTATCAGGGATTTACGCCTGGGCGAGTTTGATGTTTTGGTGGGAATTAACCTTTTAAGAGAGGGACTTGATATTCCCGAGGTTTCTCTTGTTGCGATTTTAGATGCGGATAAAGAGGGATTTTTAAGAAGCGAAACCTCTCTTATACAGACAATCGGAAGAGCGGCGAGAAACGCAGAGGGCAAGGTTATAATGTATGCCGATACCATAACGGGGTCTATGGAAAGGGCAATAAACGAAACCAACCGCCGTCGGAAAATCCAGATGGAATATAACGAGGCAAACGGCATAACCCCTGAAACCATAAAGAAGAATGTTCACGGCGTAATAAGCGCAACCCTTGGCGCCGACAGTAGAGAAGAAAAGATGGCAAGAGAGGACAGAGAAAGAACAATTGCCGATCTTACAGTTAAGATGCGACAGGCGGCAGAGCTCTTGCAGTTCGAGCTTGCGGCACAGCTTCGCGATGAAATAAAGAGATTACGGGAAGGATAAACAATGCAAAAGGATATAATTATAAAAGGGGCAAAGGAGAACAATCTTAAAAATATAGATGTTAAAATCCCCAGAGATAAGCTTGTTGTTGTAACGGGACTTTCGGGGAGCGGAAAATCTACCCTTGCCTTTGACACAATATATGCCGAGGGGCAGAGACGCTATGTTGAGTCTTTGTCCGCTTATGCGCGCCAATTTTTAGGGCAAATGGACAAGCCTGATGTTGAGAGCATTGACGGTCTTTCTCCTGCAATCTCAATCGACCAGAAGACAACAAGCAAAAATCCCCGTTCAACTGTGGGAACAGTAACGGAGATTTATGACTATATAAGACTTTTGTTCGCAAGGATTGGAATTCCTCATTGTCCTGAATGTGGCAAGGAGATTAAGTCCCAGTCCATTGACCAGATTGTTGACGCAATAACCGCTCTTCCTGAGGGGACAAAGTTCCAGATTCTTGCCCCAGTAGTCCGAGGAAGAAAAGGTGAGCACAACAAAGTTGTCCGCAATGCCTTTAAGAAAGGCTTTGCAAGAGCCATAATTGACGGAGAAATGATAGAGCTTGACGGAAGCGAAACTAATCTTGATAAGCAAAAGAAACATACCATTGAAATAGTTGTTGACCGACTTTCCGTTAAAGAGGGAATGGAGAGAAGACTTGCTGACTCCCTTGAAACCGCTCTTTCTATGGCAGAGGGTATTGTGGAGGCAGACATTATCGGTGGAGAACGAATGACATTCAGCACAAACTATGCCTGCGATGATTGCGGAATAAGCATTGAAGAGTTGACCCCAAGAATGTTTTCATTTAATACTCCATACGGCGCCTGCCCGAAATGTATGGGGATAGGTTCTCTTACTATGGTTGATCCCGATAAAATTATTCCCGACAAGACAAAGTCTATTTCCGAGGGTGCAATTTTAGCATCAGGCTGGGGAAATGCGGATGAGTCAACTATTGCAAGAATGTATTATGACGCTCTCGCTCAAAAATATAATTTCAGTTTAAATACCCCTGTATGCGACTTTCCCAAAGAGGCTCTTGATGTGCTTTTATACGGGACAAGGGGCGAAAAGCTTAAACTCAATGTTGACAGAAGATATACCAAGGGCATACAGTATGCCTCATTTGAAGGACTTGTAAACAATCTTGAAAGACGCCACAGCGAAACTAGTTCCGAGTGGGCGAAACGAGAAATTGAGGCAATGATGATAACTCATCCTTGTCCTGAATGTAAAGGGGCAAGGCTTAAAAAAGAAACTCTTGCGGTAACCGTTAAAGATTATAATATAAATCAGGTTACGGATTTGTCCGTTAAGAAAGCCTTTGAATTTTTTGAGAATTTAGAGCTAAGCGACAAGGAGAAAATTATCTCCAAAGCGGTATTAAAGGAAATAAGAGAAAGACTTAACTTTTTGGTGTCAGTGGGACTTGAATATCTTTCTTTATCCCGCTCGGCAGGGACACTTTCAGGGGGCGAGGCACAGAGAAT
>JAZSPE010000086.1:0-1547 GCA_045537265.1 Clostridia bacterium
CATTTAACATAAGCGGGGAGATAGAAAAGGTTTCTTCCCCTACTCATAAAATAACTCAGGAAGTTTTCCCTTCCGGAGTTCGCGCCTTTTCTGAGGCTAATATATATAATGAAAGTTTTCTTTTAGATATCTTCTTTAAGAAGGCTCAACCGGACGGGGTTGTTATTTCAAGACATCCGCTCCGAGACAATGTTGCTCTTTGCACTTTTACCCCTCGGCTTTCTCACCTTTTAGGAGAAAAAAAGAAATTTGAGATTTATCTTCTTCCAAAAAATGATGCTCTTTCAAAGTGCATTGCGCCCCTTTCGGTGCTTCTTTCCTCTTTGGGCGAGGAAAATCAGTTCCGCGTGTTCCTTGGCGACAAGTGCGTTTTGGATTTTTCAGCCTTAAACGAGAAAACCATTGACGAGTGTATTGAAAATATTTTAAGTTCCAGCTTTTGCGTGGCTATGCCTTGCGACGAATCAGAGAAAATTGTTATTGCCAGCGGAGAGGCAGCTTTTGACTTCGACTTTTCTCCGTCCCTTACTATTCTTTATGACGGAAAGCCATCTTCTTCATGGAGCATTCCTTGCGTCTGCGTTTCAGAGGCAGATATGGGGAGCGTTATTCCTCTTGAAGTTTCAAGGCTTTTAAGCGCAAGGGTTTCCCCTGTGTTTTTAGAGCCTGTGGGCGGGCTTGGGGTCAGCCTTGTTCCCAGTATGCTTCCTGAGGCGGTTTCGGGAGAGGTTTCCTACTGCTTCGCAAAGCACAGCGTTATTCCGCCACAGAAAATCAGACTTTTTGATAAAAATTGGAGTGAGGAAATCGAGCTTAAATCAATTTCCACTCATTTAAATCTTTTACCTGTTGACATTATGTATGCTATGGAACAGATAAAAGCTCTTGAAAGAGAAAAGAACTCTCTTCCTTATGAGGCAAGATGCGTCATCCGAGATAAGATTAACGAAATCTGTCTTTCCTATGGCATCGCTTACGGAGATGTCGCTCTTTCTTGCTTTAAAGGAGACGCTCCTCTTGGTTTTATTGATTCAAAGAGGCAATATAAAGAGCAACTTGCAAAATATTTCAGCGAGGACACCAAAACCGTTGCTCCTGAAATCCTTTCTCTTATTCTGGATTCTCAGGATGGGGAAGGGATTATCGCCAAAGACCTTTTCCAAAACAGCGATATGCTTGTTTTCTCTACGGCAGTTTCGCTTATTGCTCTTTATTTATACACAAAGGACCGCTACTCAGCTTTCGCAAAGCGCTCTTTGGAGTTTTTAAAAGGCAAAGAGGGATATTGGTCAAGGACCGCTCTTTCTCTTTGGGAGAACGGAGAAGTTGACCTGGGCCTTCTCTTAACGAGGGCAGATATGAAAATAATGTACGAACGGCTTGACGAGCTTTGCGTACTCTTAATACAAAATTTTGGGAGGAATCAGAAATGATAGCAATCGGATGCGACCACGGCGGTTTTAATTTAAAAAACGCTATTATGAAAAAACTTGAAGAAATGGGATATGACTATAAGGATTTCGGAACTTATTCTACCGACTCCTGCG
>JAZSPE010000100.1:0-3306 GCA_045537265.1 Clostridia bacterium
CGGAATTGTCTATGCAGAAAGAAATCTTCAAGACAGAACCCAAACCAAAGAGCTTCTTAAAAATACGCAAAGCTTTGCCAAGATTCCGATGTTCTTAGGAACAACGGAAGAGGGAGGACAAAAGTTCGCCATAAGCAAAAATTCTCAAATGAGCCTTGGCGAGATTGAGCCTATGGGTCAGGTTAGTGACGCGGACAGCGCCTATGCAATCGGCGAGAAAATCGGAGAAGCTTTAAAAGAGCTTGGTCTTAATATGAACTTCGCTCCTGTGGCTGATGTTATGGCAGAGGGAAAGGTCAATATGATTGGCGACCGTTCTTTTGGCTATGACAAAGACGAGGTTTCAAGAAAAGTTGAATGGATAATCAAGGGCCTTAAAAAAGGCGGAGTTGCCGTAACCTTAAAGCACTTCCCTGGCATGGGCTCAACCGAGGGCGATACAAATATGGACTATCCTGTGGTAACTCGCTCCCTCAGCGAAATAAAGAGCATTGATCTGGCTCCGTTTAAAGCGGGAATTGACGGTGGTGCAGACTTCGTTATGATTGGCCACATCAGAGTCCCTGAAATTGATGCGGATAACCCTGCAACCTTCTCCGAAAAGATTGTAACAGATCTTTTGAGAGAGGAAATGGGCTATGGCGGAGTTATCATAACAAGTCCTCTTAACGAGGGTGCGGTGTTAAACTCCCATACCTCAGCAGATGCAGCAGTTGAGGCAGTTTTGGCAGGGGTTGATATGCTCTATATGCCAAACAACTTAGAGATTGCGCACGAGGCGCTTTTCACGGCGGTTAAGAGCGGAAAGATTTCCGAAGAGCGTATAAACGAAAGTGTTATAAGAATTTTAAATTGCAAAGAAAAATTAGGTATTTTATAAGAAACAAGGGACTGCAAAAGCAGTCCCTTATTTTAGGAGATTTATGGATATATTGTTTTTAGTCTGGAATTTAATTGTTTTCTCTCTTTACGGAATTGACAAGAGAAGGAGCATAAAAAATGAATGGAGAATAAGCGAGAAAGTGCTTCTTTCCTGTGCCTTTTTTATGGGCGGGGTAGGTGCATTTTTAGGGATGACCGCCTTTCGCCACAAAACAAAAAAGAGGAAATTTCAAATCTTAATTCCTCTTTTTGTGGTATTGAATTTTTATATTTATAAGCTATACTTTTAAACCTTGGTTTCTTTCATTTCGGCAATAATTTGAGCCGGGTTTTCTGCCTTGAAAACCGCAGAGCCTGCAACGATAACATTTGCGCCTGCTTTAAGGGGCATATGAATATTTTTCGGCCCGATTCCGCCGTCAACTTCAAGATCAATGTCTTTCCCTGTTTTATCAATCGCCTCTCTTAAAAGGGCGATTTTTTCATTCATTTCTTCTATGTAAGATTGTCCGCCAAACCCGGGCTCAACTGTCATAACAAGGATTAAATCAAAATATTTAACCGCATCAATTATTTCTGAGGCAGGAGTTTTTGGTTTAACACTTATCCCCGCTTTAACACCGAGAGCGTGAAGGGCATCGGCTGTCGCTTTGTAGTCAGAAACAGTTTCGCAGTGAACAGTTATAATGTCCGCACCCGCTTTGGCGAAGCGCTCTGCATAAAAGAGAGGGTCGCTTATCATAAGATGCACATCGAAAACCTGATTAGAAAGAGGACGGAGAGCCTTAACTGTGTCAGGGCCATAACTTATATTGGGAACAAAATGCCCATCCATAATGTCAATGTGGAGGTATTTCGCCCCTGCTTCTTCGGAGAGCTTAACATCTCTGCCCAGGTTTGCAATGTCTGCCGCAAGAATTGACGGCGCAATAATTATTTCTCTCATAAAAATCTCCATTCGCGTTATTACCACTTTTTAATATTTTTCAGTTCGTTATATAAATAAGTATAATTCTCGTGCCTTGTTTTTTCTATTTCGCCCCTTTGGAGAGCCTCCAAAACAGCGCAACCCTTTTCAACGGTGTGGCTGCAATCGGGGAATTTACACTCTGTATCAAAGAGAGCAAAGTCCCTGAAATAAAGGTGTAAATCCTCCGGAGGAATCTTGGCAATATCAAAGGATGAAAAGCCCGGGGTGTCAATTATATATCCGCCAAAGGGGAGAGGAAGAAGCTCGCTGTGACGGGTGGTATGTCTGCCACGCTCAACTTTTTCGCTGACCTCGCCTGTCTGGAAGAATTCCTCGCCGAAAACCGAGTTTAAAAGACTTGATTTTCCAACGCCCGAGTTCCCTGCAAAGACAGTTATCTTGTCTTTAAGCTTATCTTTAAGAGTTTCAATATTTATTTTTTCTGTTGCGCTTAAAGGGATAACCTCAAAGCCTGCCCTTTGATAAATCTCCTCGTATTCTTTACCTGAGTTTAAATCAGTTTTGTTGATACAAATGAGAATTTCAAGTCCGCTCTCTTCACAAGCGGCAATAAATTTATCAATGATTAAAAGGTTTGGCCTTGGGTTTTCTGTTGCGAAAACAACGGCAACCTGCGAAACATTGGCAACAGGGGGACGGATAAGAGAGGAGGTTCTTGGAAGAATTTCGTCAATAACTCCCGTCTTTTTATCCTCAGTAGAAACCATAACCATATCCCCCACAAGAGGAGTTATGTTCTCTTTGCGGAAAATTCCCCGTGCCTTGCACTCGATTGTTTCATCTTTGGTCTTAACATAGTAAAATCCGCCGATTCCTTTAATGATAGTTCCTTTAATAAATTCCATAAATTATTCCATGTTAACTGTCTGCTTTACAACCAAAGCTCCATCGTGGAAAACTTCAACATTAACAGATGGCTGTGAGCTTTGAATTGTAACAACCTCACTTGCACCCTTGGCGAGAGTAAGCTTCTTGATTTCTTTTCCGTTTACCTTAATGCTGACTTCGGCGCTGGCTTTATCCGTTGGACCGTAAACTGTGAAACGCTTACGGTTAGTTGCCTGAGGCTCGTCGTTGTTAGTCGGTTTGTCGTTTTCAGATGGCTCGTCATTTTCAGAAGGCTTATCCTCGCCTTCTGTCTTTTCCTGACCCTTACTTATTGTAAGAGTAAGAACATCAATGTCGCTTATAAGTGTGCCTTCTTTTACGCTCTGAGAGATAATGAAATCCTCTTCATAGTCGTCATGGAATTCATATTTAACCTTAACAGTTATGTCAAGGTCAGAAAGCTCTTTCTTAACCTTTTTGTAATCCATTCCAACATAGTCTTCCAATGTTTCCTTGGAAGGCTTTTCTTTTTCAAGGCGGTTTACAGTAAGGGTTATTTCGATTTTTCTGTCTTCGTTATACTTAACCTCGGAATCAGGGGAAGG
>JAZSPE010000202.1:0-6957 GCA_045537265.1 Clostridia bacterium
CTTCTTACGGCAATAATGCTTACAGAAGAGGCTTGCGACAAAAAGTCAACTCTCTCCAAGCTTTGCGAGAATGTTACTCTTTATCCTCAGTTTACCAAGAATTTAAGAGTTAAAAACAAGGAAGCTGTTCTTTCCGACAAGGAAGTTTTAAACGAAAAAGAAGAAATCGAAAAGCTTATCGGCGGAAACGGCAGAGTTCTTCTCCGTCAGAGCGGAACAGAGCCTGTTATCCGCGTTATGATTGAAAGCGAGAGCTACGAAAAATGCGTGGAATACGCCGACAGAATTATAAATAAAGCAATTGAAAGGGGACACAAAGGTGAATAAAAAAGTTAAGACAAAAGAGCTTTTTGACTGCACTGTTCCATACCTTAAAAACCTTTTTGACGGAAGCGAATACCCTTGGGAAATGCTTCCTAAAATCAAGGAGCATATAAAATCCTTAATGGCGGAGGGGCTTCCCGGATTTACGGAGATTAAAGAAGGCGTTTTCGTTGGAGAAAATGTTAAAATTGACCCCACAGCTACTATTATCGCTCCTGCCATAATAGGCGAGGGGACCGAAATTCGCCCCGGGGCATATTTAAGGGGAAATGTTATAACAGGAAGAAACTGCGTCTTAGGAAATTCCACTGAGCTTAAAAACTGCATTTTGCTTGACAAAGCACAGGTTCCGCATTATAATTATGTAGGAGATTCGGTTCTCGGAAACCTTGCTCATATGGGGGCAGGTTCAATCTGTTCAAACCTTAAAACTGATGGTAAGGCCGTTGTTATTCACGGAGACGAAGAATACGAAACAGGTCTTAGGAAAATCGGCGGTATTTTAGGGGACGGGGCAGACATTGGTTGCGGATGCATCTTAAATCCCGGAACTGTAATCGGAAAGACCACCTCTGTTTATCCTCTTAACTCTCTTCGCGGAGTTTTTCCCGAAGGGTGCATTGTTAAGAGCATGGATAACATCGTGGTCAGAAAAGTTTAAAATTATCCGGAGGTATTCTTATGAAATTTATTAAAGCTAACAGTTACGACGAGCTCAGCCGTCTTGCAGCAGACATTATTGCAGAGCAGGTTAAAAATAAACCAGACAGCATTTTAGGCCTTGCAACAGGCTCTTCCCCGCTCGGAACTTATGCAAATCTTATAAAGGATTACGAAGAGGGCAAGCTTGATTTTTCTTCTGTTACAACAGTTAACCTTGACGAATATGTTGGACTTACAGGGGATAACGACCAGAGCTATCGTTATTTTATGAATACAAATCTTTTCTCAAAGATAAATGTTCCTATGGACAAAACAAATGTTCCAAATGGATGTGCCGCTGACCTTGAAAAAGAGGGAAAACGCTACGACGAGCTTATTGACAGCCTCGGCGGAATTGATATTCAGCTCCTCGGAATTGGTCTTGACGGTCATATCGGTTTTAATGAACCTGAGGATGTTTTTACAGGCCCAACCCACGCAGTTACTTTGGATCAGTCAACAATTGATGCAAACGCAAGATTTTTTGAATCAATTGACGATGTTCCGAGAAAGGCTATAACAATGGGAATGAAAGCTATTATGCAGGCGAAGAAAGTTCTCTTAATCGCCAACGGTGCTAACAAAAAGGAAATCCTTGAAAAGTCCTTATATGGACCGATTACACCATTTGTTCCAGCTTCAATTCTTCAGCTTCATCCTGATGTTACAGTAATTTACAGCGAAATTTAAAATAAAAGGGACTTGCATTTTGCAAGTCCCTTCTTTTATCTTGTTCCGCTTTTAACGGTATAAACTGTCAGAATATTTGTTTCTTCCTTTGCCCCTGCGGTTATTACAACTGTATCCCCCTCTTTAACGAGGCCGTATCTTTTTGCACAGGCAACGCTGTGGTCAAAGAGCACATTTGCATCGGGCTGATAAATAGCCTTGACGGGATAAACTCCCCAGCTAAGTGAGAGCTGATGGAAAGTCTTTTCATCAGGAGTTGTTGCAACAATGGTCTGGCTTGGTCTAAATTTTGAAACTCTTCTTGCGGTATAGCCCGATTTCGTCACGGCGATTATGGCCGTTGCCTTTATATCGTTTGCCGTTGTGCAGGCCGCATCGCAGATTGCATTTGTTGTATCTTCGCTGTCGTTTATATATTGCATATCCTTATAAATATCCATATCAAAGGCATCGCTTTCTGCCTGCTCCGCAATTTTTGCCATAGTACGAACAACATGGGCAGGATGCTCGCCGATTGCAGTTTCCCCTGACAGCATAATTCCTGATGTTCCATCAAAAACAGCATTGGCAACATCTGTTATTTCCGCTCTTGTGGGGGTTAGATTATGCACCATTGATTCAAGCATCTGGGTTGCGGTTATAATCATTTTACCCTGGCTGTAACACTTTTTAATAAACTTTTTCTGAAGTCCGGGGAGCTTTTCAAACTCAATTTCAACACCCATATCCCCACGGGCAACCATTATTCCATCAGAATATTTGAGTATATCATCAAAGTTGTTAACGCCCTCAATATTTTCAATTTTTGCAATAATTTTTATGTTATATCCGCCGTGGTAATCAAGGAAATTCCTTATGGCAATAACATCTTCTTTTGAGCGGACAAAGGACGCCGCAACAAAGTCAACATCCATCTCTACGCCGAATTTTAAATCCTCCTCATCCTTTTTGCTTATATAAGGATAATCAAGATGAATATTAGGGATATTAACACCCTTTCGGTTGGAAATTTCTCCGCCGTTTTTAACAACGCACTCAATTTCATCCTCAGTAACTTTCACAATTTCAAGGCCTATTCTTCCGTCGTCAATTAAAATCTTATTGCCACAAGCGACCTGCGTGGGAAGCTCTTTATAGGTAATGGAAACAATATTTTCATCTCCCACAATTTCCTTTGTTGTGAGAGTGAATTTCGCTCCGTCTGAAAGGTTGATTTTACCGTCTTTAAAGGTTCCTATTCTTATTTCAGGGCCTTTTGTGTCAAGCATAACAGCGGCAGGAACGCCCAGTCTGTCTCTTACTTTTCTGAAAGTGTCAATTGTCTTTTTGTGTTCCTCGTGAGTGCCGTGGGAAAAGTTTATTCTCCCAACGCTCATTCCACTTTTAAGCATTTCCTCTATAACCTGCTCACTTTTAGAAGCAGGACCGAGGGTGCACACAATTTTAGTTTTTCTCATTTTCTTTTGTCCTTTCTTAAAACTGATTTATCTGTAAAAAGTCTTTTGTAAACTAACCTTAACTTTTCCCGCATACATTATATCACATTCCTGATTTTTTGCAATACTAATATTATTCTCTTATATCTTCTCTATTATTGACATAAACTTTTAAATATGGTAAAATTCTATTTTAAAGTCAGGTGATTTATAGTGAAGAAACTTTTATCAAATAAAAAACTCATTCTTGCAGGGCGCATAATTATGGTTGTGCTTTTATTTGTTATTGCATTTTATATTTTCAGAGATATGAGAAACCACGCCCTCCAAGATGCTCTGTCAAGAAGCGCTTTTACGCCAATGGTTTCGGCGATTTTCGTTCTTCTTCTTTATGCCATAAAAAGCGTAACGATTTTTATTCCCATTGTTGCCCTTGAACTTTTTACGGGATCTCTTTTTGAGCCTCTTCCTGCCCTTTTAATCAATATTTTAGGGATAATCGTCGCCTTTACCATTCCATACTTTGTCGGGAAAAAAGTGGGAGACAAGGAGGACAGCAAGCTTTTTGCAAAGTTCCCCAGGCTTGAAAAATTCATGAGCCGTAAAGAGAGAGGGGTTTTTGTCCCTTCCCTTATTTTAAGGCTTATCGGCTTCCTTCCCAATGACCTTGTAAGCGTCTATTTAGGTACTCTTTCAGGCTCATATTTTAAATATGTTTTGGGAAGTGTTTTAGGCTCGGTTATAAGGATTATTGCCGTAACGAACATCGGCTCAAACCTTGACAATATCCGCTCCCCTCAGTTTATTGCTTCCGTAGTTGTTATCCTTCTTCTCTCAGTTTTATCCTTAGTGGGATATATCTTTTATCAGAAGAAAACTGAGGAATAGCCTCTCTGCGGAAATTTTTTCTTATATTCCTTGCATTTTTTGTTAAAATATAGTATAATGAGATAATATTATAAAGAGAGGACTTGAAGCTATGAACGAATGTTTAACAGGTCAATATATAAGCATCGTTGCCGAAGAAGACGGGGTTATGATTATCGGTCTTACAAGAGGCAGAGATACTAAATTTCATCATACAGAAAAGCTTGATAAGGGCGAAGCTTATATCGCTCAGTTTACAGAAATTACCTCTGCCATAAAGGTCAGGGGCAAGGCAAAAATCTACACAGACCACGGCGTTATTCAAACAGATTAATTTTTAGGAGGATATTTTATGATTCCCAATATCATAACGACTTTCAGACTTTTCTTAGTCCCCGTTTTTGCATATCTTATGCTTATTGCGGACAACCTTTGGGGAGCTTGCACTGTGCTTGTTATTTCAGCACTTTCTGATATTATTGACGGGATTATCGCGAGAAAATTCAATATGATTACCGACACGGGAAAAGTTTATGACCCTCTTGTTGATAAGCTTATGCAGATAACTGCTCTCTTTGCTTTATCTGTTCGTGGTTTTGTTCCCGTTTGGTGTATCTCAATCATTATTGCAAAAGAGCTTATAATGATTTTAGTTGGCCTTATCTTATATCTTAAAAAGATTATTGTTCAGGCAAGCTGGTATGGAAAAATGACAACGGTTATCTTCTATGTTGTTATGCTTCTCCTGGTTATCTTTAAGGATATGCCATACTTTGTCAATATGTTTCTTCTTCTCGTTTTAGTAGCTTCCGTGCTGTTTTCCGCTTTTGCTTACGGCAGCCAGCTTATTTCTTTCAAAAAGGAAGTGGATCAAATTGGAGAAATCAATTAAAATTACAGGGATGCGTTGCGCCGGTTGCAGCAGCAATGTTGAGCGCACCGTTTCCTCAATTGACGGCGTAACATCTGTTTCAGTAAATCTTGCCACAGGGACTGCCCATGTGGTATATGAGGGTGCGGTTACAGATGTTTTTATTATGGAAAAAATCAAGGCCTTAGGCTTTGACGCCGTGCCACTGGAAGAGGTTAATTTAGAAAAGGAAAAGGAAAAAGAAAGGCGGGCCAGAAAGCATCGTCTTATTTCCCTTATAGTTTCCGCACTCCTTACTCTCCCTCTCATTATGGGAATGATTTTCCATTGGACAGGACTGCATAATTTTGCATTTTTGCACAATCAATATTTCCAGCTTATTCTTGCAACTCCTGTTCAGTTTATTATTGCCATTCCATTTTACAAGGGGGCCTTTAAATCTCTTAAAGGAAAAAGTCCTAATATGGATGTTTTAGTTTCCTTAGGCACTCTTACGGCTTATTTTTACAGCCTATATAATGTTTTGAGCGGAAATGTTAGCGGGATGAACGGCCTTTATTTTGAGTCATCAATGACCATTATAACCCTCATTCTTTTAGGCAAATATCTGGAAGAAAAAGCGAAGACGAAAACCTCCTCCGCAATTGATAAGCTCCTTAGCCTTAAAGCAAAGGAAGCACATTTATATAAAGACGGAGAAATCACAGAGGTTTTAATCGACGCCGTTAAGGTTGGCGACATTCTTCTCGTCAAGCCGGGAGAAAAAATCCCTCTTGACGGAAAAATCGTTTTCGGGGAAACAGATATTGACGAATCAATGCTGACAGGAGAAAGTCTCCCCGTTTTCAAGGGAATTGGAGACAAAGTCTACGGCGGAACCCAAAATGTTTCAGGGGCTTTCAGAATTGAAGTTATTGCAACGGGGGAGGACACCGCTCTTTCTCATATTATAAAGCTTGTCAGGGATGCTCAGGGGAACAAGGCTCCCATCCAGCGCCTTGCAGATAAAATTTCCGCAATTTTCGTCCCCTCTATTCTTCTTATTGCACTACTCACTTTAATCCTCTGGCTTATCTTTTCGGGAGATATTTCCCGCTCAATTATAAACGCTGTTTCCGTTTTGGTTATTGCCTGCCCATGCTCATTGGGCCTTGCAACCCCAACCGCCATAATGGTTGGAACCGGACTTGGGGCTGAAAACGGAATCTTAATCAAGGGCGGAGAAGAGCTTGAAAGAGCAAGCCATATAGACACTGTCGTTTTTGATAAAACAGGAACAATTACAAAGGGGAAACCCTCCGTCCGAGCAGTTCTTTGTTTTTCAGGAAATGAAGACGATTTAATAACCCTTTCTGCCTCAGCAGAAAAGCTTTCCGAACATCCTTTGGGAGAGGCAATAGTAAATTACGCCCAATCAAAAGGTCTTTCTCTTTCCGAGGCTGAAAACTTTATCGCCCATCAGGGAAAAGGTATTTCCGCTTCCGTTTCGGGGAAAAACCTTATAATCGGAAATTCTCGTCTTATGAATGAAAACTCCGTTGACCTTTCCTCTTATTCTCAGAAAGAGGGGGTAACAACAATTTATGTTTCCGAAAACGGCGCTTTAATCGGTCTTTTCGAGATTGCCGATGCTGTCAAAGAGACCTCAAAGGAAGCCGTTAAAAAGCTTAATGATATGGGAATTGAAACCATAATGATAACAGGGGATAACAGCCTTGTTGCAAAAGCTATTGCAAACGAAGTTGGAATCAAAACTGTTATCGCCGAGGTCCTCCCTGGCGGAAAGGCGGAAGAAATCAAAAAGTTAAAGGCTCAGAATAAGTTTATCGCTATGGTTGGAGACGGAATCAACGACGCTCCCGCTCTTGCCGAGGCAAATATAGGGATTGCTATGGGCGGTGGAGCAGATATTGCCATTGAGGCATCAAACATAACTGTTCCCGGTGGTGATTTACTCTTAATCCCGGCAACAATCCGTCTTTCAAAGCTTACCATGAGAAAGATAAAACAGAACCTTTTCTGGGCATTCATTTATAATGTTATCGGCATTCCGCTTGCGGCGGGTGC
>JAZSPE010000096.1:0-4158 GCA_045537265.1 Clostridia bacterium
ATTTATAAACTATAAAACTATATACAAACATAAATTATAGCTTAGTATATCACAATTTTTCTTGAAATTCAATGTATTTTATTAGAAATTTACTTAAATTCGTAAAAAAGCCTTTACAAAATGGGATTTTTTATGTAAAATATATTAGTTAGAATTTATTTTTCAAACGGAGGAAAAACCGATGTATAA
This sequence comes from Clostridia bacterium, assembly GCA_045537265.1. GTDB lineage: Bacteria > Bacillota > Clostridia > Monoglobales > Monoglobaceae > SIG454. The sequence continues at coordinate 190 of JAZSPE010000096.1, forward strand.
TAAAGTATCAACTGACCTTTCTTTTGTTGACAGAGAGAAAGAAATTGTCAAGTTCTGGAAAGAGAATGATATATTCGGGAAAAGTATGAAAAATCGTGAAGGCGGGGAGAACTATACCTTCTATGACGGCCCCCCAACCGCTAACGGTAAGCCTCACATTGGTCATGTTTTGACCCGTGTTATAAAAGACCTTATTCCGCGTTACCGCACAATGAAGGGCTACCATGTTTTAAGAAAAGCAGGCTGGGACACACACGGTCTTCCTGTTGAGCTTGAAGTTGAAAAAATGCTTGGTATCAGCGGTAAACCTCAGATTGAGGATTACGGCATTGAGGACTTTGTTAAAAAGTGTAAAAACAGCGTATTTACCTATCAGAGCGAATGGGAAGAAATGAGTGACCGTGTTGGTTTCTGGGCAGATATGAACGACCCTTATGTTACCTATCACAATAACTACATTGAATCTGTTTGGTGGGCGCTTAAAACTATATGGGATAAAGACCTTTTATATAAAGGCCACAAGATTATGCCATACTGCCCTCGCTGCGGAACTTCCCTTTCCAGCCACGAGGTTGCACAAGGCTATAAGGATGTTAAGGAAAACTCTCTTATTGCTAAGTTTAAGGTTGAAGGTGCTGACAAAGAATATATTCTCGCTTGGACAACAACACCTTGGACTCTTCGATCCAATGTTGCTCTTTGCGTAAATGCACACGAAGCTTATGTTAAGATTGCCGTTGGGGATGAAAAGTATATATTAGCAAAGGCTTTGGTTGAAAAGGTTATTAAAGAAGAATACGAGACAATCGAAGAATACATAGGAACAGACCTTGTTGGAACAAAATATGAAGCTCTTTACAGCTTCAAGGTTCCTGAGGATGGACAATCCTGCGTTGTTGTTGCCGACAACTATGTTACTATGGAAGACGGAACAGGCGTTGTTCATATTGCTCCTGCTTTTGGTGAAGATGACGCCAGAGTTGGCAGAGAAAACGGACTTGGTTTCTTAAACCTTGTTAACACTCAGGGTAACTTCATTGACGAAGTTGAGCCTTGGAAGGGTATGTTTGTTAAGGATGTTGACAAGCTTGTTATCCGCGACTTAAAGGAAAGAGAACAGCTTTTTGAGGTTATTCCTTTTGAGCACAGCTATCCATTCTGTTGGAGATGCGACACTCCTCTTCTCTACTATGCTTGCGACACCTGGTTTATTAGAATGTCTGCTGTTCGTGACAGACTTTTAAAGAATAACAACACAGTTAACTGGATGCCTGACAACATTAAGCAGGGCAGATTCGGTAACTTCCTTGAAAATGTTATTGACTGGGGATTATCCCGTTCAAGATATTGGGGAACTCCTCTTCCTATCTGGGAATGTTCCTGCGGACACCGTGAATGTATCGGCTCTATTGCTGAGCTTAAAGAAAAGGGAATCAATGTTCCTGATGATATTGAACTCCATAAGCCTTATGTTGACGAAGTTCACTTAAAGTGCGAAAAGTGCGGAAAGGAAATGACAAGAGTTTCCGAAGTTATTGACTGTTGGTTTGACTCAGGTTCAATGCCGTTTGCACAGTGGCACTATCCATTTGAAAATAAAGAACTTTTCGACCAGAACTTCCCTGCTGACTTTATCAGTGAGGCAATTGACCAGACAAGAGGTTGGTTCTATACGCTTATGGCAATCTCTACTCTTCTTTTTGACAAGTCCCCATACAAGAATGTTATCGTTTTAGGTCATGTTCAGGACAAAAACGGTCAGAAGATGAGTAAGCATAAAGGAAATGTTGTTGACCCGTGGGATGTTCTTAACAAGCAGGGCTCTGACGCTGCAAGATGGTATTTCTATTCAAACAGCGCTCCTTGGCTTCCAAACAGATTCTTTGACGAAGCTGTTTCCGAGTCACAGAGAAAGTTCCTGGGAACACTTTGGAACACTTATGCGTTCTATGTTCTCTATGCAAACATAGACGAGTTTGACCCAACAAAATACACTCTCAATAAGGACACAATTTCTGTTCTTGATAAGTGGATTTTATCTAAGCTCAACAAGGTTATCACATCTGTTGATAACTACTTATATGAATACAAAATCACAGAGGCAACAAGACTTATTACTGAGTTTACTGACGAGCTTAGTAACTGGTATGTTCGCCGCAGCCGTGAGCGTTTCTGGGCAAAGGATATGACAGAGGATAAGATTAACGCTTATATGACTCTTTACACCGTTTTGGTTGAGTTCTCTAAGCTTTGTGCTCCTTTTATTCCGTTTATGACAGAGCAGATTTATCAGAACTTAGTTCTCTCTGTTGATAAGAACGCTCCGGAAAGTATTCATCTTTGCGATTTCCCGAAAGCTAATCCTGATTTTGACTTCCCGATGATTGAAAGCGAAATGGATTCAATCAGAAAAATTGTTATTTTAGGCCGTGCCGCTCGAAATGAAGCTAATGTTAAAAACAGACAGCCTATTTCTGCAATTTATGTTCAGACAAAGGAAAGCATTAATCCTGACTATTCAGCAATCATCTTAGATGAGCTTAATGTTAAAGAGGTTAAGTTTACTGATAACGCAAGTGAGTTTATAAGCTATAACTTTAAGCCACAGCTCAAAACAATGGGTCCGAAATACGGAAAGCTTGTTCGTCCTATCTTTGAGGCAATAAATGCTATGGACGGCGCAACCGTTATGGAAACATTAAATAAGGGCGAAATGGTTAAACTCAGCGTTGAGGGAACAGACGTAGAAATTGCACTTGAAGATGTTTTGGTTGAAACTCTTCAAAAAGACGGATTCGTTTCAGGAAGTGATGCAGGATTTACTGTTGTTTTAGACACTAACCTCACTCCTGAGCTTATTGAAGAAGGTTTTGTTCGTGAAATCTTAAGCAAAATCCAGACAATGAGAAAGGACAGCGGTCTTGAAGTTCAGGATAACATCAAGATTGGTTTCTCGGGTTCTGAGAAAATCTTGAAAATTGTTGAAGACAACAAAGCGGAAATCTCCGCTCAGTCTTTAGCAGTTGACATCCACGAGGGCGTTTGCGATAGCGCAAAAGAATGGAACATCAACGGCGAAAAGGTTAGCATCTGTATTGCTAAAGCATAATTTAAATTCCAAGGGCAGAAATGTCCTTGGAATTTTTTTGTTATATTGACTTTAAATATAAAATATGATAGAATAAAAGTGTGAGGTGCGAGGGTTTCCTTTCACCAAACGGTTTTTACATTTTCTGACGCCTGAGGTTTCTTTGGCGAAAGGTGTTATATATTGATTTATATACGCCTTTTTTAAGGGCGTATTTTTTTAAGGAGAAGTTATGGAAACAAGAGTTGCTTTAATTGGAATTATAATTGAAAACAGAGAGTCTGTTTCACGAATGAACGACATTTTGCACGAATACGGAGAATTTGTTATCGGTCGGATGGGGCTTCCTTATGACAAGAAAAACATTTCTATCATAAGCGTTGCCGTTGACGCCCCTGAAGATATTATAAACAAGATTTCAGGGAAAATCGGGATGCTTGACGGAATAAGCACCAAGACTATTTATTCAAAAATCTAAGGAGGTAAAACATATGTATAATCCAAAATCATTAAAGGCTGAAGAATTTATAGACCATCAGGAGATTTTAGATACCTTAAAATATGCTGAAGAAAACAAGCACAACCGAGAGCTTATTTTATCAATCATTGAAAAGGCAAAAACCTTAAAAGGATTATCTCACAGAGAGGCTTCTGTTCTTTTAGACTGCGACATTCCTGAGCTTAACGAAGAAATTTATGCTCTTGCGGAAAAAATCAAAAAAGATATATACGGCAACCGTATAGTTATGTTTGCACCTTTATATCTTTCAAATTACTGCGTAAACGGATGTGTTTACTGCCCGTATCACGCAAAAAACAAGACAATCCCAAGAAAGAAGCTTACTCAGGAAGAGGTTAAAAACGAGGTTATAGCTCTTCAG
>JAZSPE010000156.1:0-3316 GCA_045537265.1 Clostridia bacterium
TAAGAAGAAAAAGAAAAAATGGATACTTAAAGAACCTGCAAAAACATTCCTGAAAGTTTTCGGAACAACAGTGGGTGTTTTTGTTGTACTTATCGGGCTTATTATATTCTGCTCAATGGCAGGGTGGCTCGGCGATGTGGGCGAGATTAATCTTCAGGACTTGACCATTGGGACAAGCTCTGAAATTTACTATGAAGACCCCGAAACAGGGGAGGAAATCTATATGGCAACCATAACTGACGGGGCAAACCGAAAGTGGGTTGACTTTGAGGATATTCCAAAGGATATGGTTGACGCTTTCGTTTCCATAGAAGACGAAAGATTTTATAAGCATTCAGGCTTTGATATTTTAAGAACAACCAAGGCAACTGCTATGTATTTCGTCGGAAAGCTTACAGGTAAGGGCTCCGACTTTGGCGGAAGCACAATAACTCAGCAGCTTATTAAGAACGCAACGGGAGACTGGGACAACACTCCTTCAAGAAAGATAAAGGAAATTTCTCAGGCCGTTAACCTTGAAAAGAAACTTACCAAGGACGAGGTTTTAGAGCTTTATCTGAATATTATTAACCTCTCCAACGGTTGCTATGGTGTTCAGTCTGCATCAATGGAATTCTTCGGAAAGCCCGTAGATGAGCTTAACCTTGCAGAGTGTGCGTGTATTGCGGGAATAACACAAAATCCGTCAAAATACGACCCGCTCCACAATCCGAATAACAACAAGGCAAAGCAGGAAATAGTCTTAAAGAAAATGCTTGACCTTGGCTATATCGAAGAAGATGAATATAAAGAAGCGGTTGATTACAAACTGACATTCCGCAAAACCAACTACGGAAGCGCAAACATAAAGGTTAACGACTATTATGTTGAGGCAATAACCAAGGCTATAACAGACGAGTTTGTGGATATGGGTTATAGCCGTGAGCTTGCAATAAGAAAAGCAACCTCAGGCGGTCTTAAAATTATGACAACAATTGACCCTGTTGTGCAAAATGCAATTGATGAGGTTTATGCAAACCCTGAAACCTGCGCAAGTGTTTTCGGCTGGAAAGCGGATACGGAAAACACTCCTCAGTCAGCAATCGTTGTTTTAACCCCTAAGGGTGCAATAAGCGGACTTTACGGAGGCTTAGGTCCGAAATCTGCTAACCTTATTTTAGACAGAACAACTGTTCCTCGTCAGCCGGGTTCATCAATAAAGCCTATTGCGGTATATTCTCCTGCAATTGAAGAAGAAATTATCCACGCGTCAACTTCTTATAGTGACGAGCCGGAGAATTTCAACGGCTGGTCTCCGAAAAACAGCTATAGTGGCGGTGGGGATAAGACAGTTCAAGTGGCTGTTCAGCGCTCATCCAACATTATCGCTTGTCGCGTTTTAAGAGATTTAGGGGTTGAAACTTCCTATAACCACTTAAAGCATAACCTTGGGGTAACATCCCTTTATGATTCGGACAAAAACCTCCCGGCCCTCGGCCTTGGCGGTATGACAAAGGGAATATCTCCGCTTGAAATGACAGCGGCTTACACTCCTTTTGTAAACGGCGGAATTTATACCGAGCCTTATATTTACACAAAGGTTTATGACAGAACAGGAGAGGTTGTTTTAGAAAGCAATCCTCATTCAAACAGAGCTTTAAGTCCGCAAACTGCATATATTATGACTCAGCTTTTAAGACGAGTTGTAACAAGCGGAACAGGTGGACAGGCGAATCTTTCAACAGGTGTGTTTGCGGCGGGTAAAACAGGAACAACTGATGACAATAAAGATAAATGGTTTATGGGCTTTACCCCTAACTATGTCTGCGGAATCTGGCATGGCTATGACAAGAATGCTGTTGTGGCAAGCAACACATCAGGAAGCCAGATAGCTTTCAGAATGGTTATGGAGAAGGTGCACAGCCAGAAGAAAGCAAGGTCAATCTCCGTTCCTGACGGAATAACAATGCTTAGTGTCTGCAAAGATACGGGACTTTTAGCAAGTGAAGGATGCGAAGGAATTACCCTTCCGTTCACAGAGAAAAATGCTCCCGATGAGTATTGCGAACATATAAGCGAGGAAGCTCTTTTAGGCGAAGGCGGAGAAGTTGTTGATATTGACACTTCTGAGGATATAGTTATAGACCCAGCAGCGTAAGAAAAAAGCCCGACTGTTTTTATTCAGTCGGGCTTTTTAATTCCTTGGTTTTACTTGACGAAACCGCAAAAAAATGGTAAAATTAAAGTTAACCTAATTAAAGAAAATGGGAGATAGTATGTTTTTATCAGACGGATGGAAAGATTATGAATTAATAGATGCCGCAAACGGCGAAAAACTGGAAAGATGGGGGAATATTATATTAAGACGCCCCGATCCTCAGATTGTCTGGAATGTGCCAAAAGCTGAGCGCTCAAAGCTCTGGGATAAAGCGGACGCCACTTATATAAGAAGCAGTAGCGGTGGCGGACATTGGCAGTATAATAAAAAGGTTCCTGAAAAATGGGATATTTCCTATAAGGAGCTTACCTTTGGTATAAAAATGATGGGCTTTAAGCATACGGGCCTTTTTCCTGAACAAGCAACAAACTGGGAATGGTTTTCAGATATAATAAGAAAAAGCGGTCGCAAGGATGTTAAGGTTTTAAACCTTTTTGCCTATACGGGCGGTGCTTCAATGGCGGCCCTTTCAGCTGGCGCCTCGGTCTGCCATGTTGACGCCTCAAAAGGGATGGTAACTTGGGCGAAAGAGAATGCAGTTTTATCAGGCATAGCCGACCGTCCTATAAGATTTATTGTTGACGATGTTAAGAAGTTCGTTGAGAGAGAAATCCGCAGAGGTAATAAATATGACGGAATTATAATGGACCCTCCCTCATACGGCAGAGGCCCGTCAGGAGAGGTCTGGAAGATAGAAGACGAGCTTTTCGGACTTATCAATCTTTGTATGGATGTTATGTCAGAAAGTCCGCTGTTTTTCTTGGTAAATTCATATACAACGGGACTTTCGGGAAGCGTAATGGAGAATATATATAAACTTACACTTAAAAAACGCTTTGGCGGAGAAAGCGAAACTGACGAAATCGGTCTCCCCATAACAACGGGCGGACTTGTTCTTCCTTGTGGATACAGTTCAAGGTGGAACATATAAACGGAAGGAATAGAAAATGGACACTGTTATAAAAACACAAAACCTGAAATTTTCATACAGCGATGAGGACACGGGGGAGGTTATACCCGTCCTTCGCGGAATTGACCTTGAAATTCACGAGGGCGAGTTCGTGGCAATCCTGGGGCATAACGGCTCAGGAAAGTCAACCCTTGCTAAACACTTCAATG
>JAZSPE010000172.1:0-7503 GCA_045537265.1 Clostridia bacterium
CATTTTACCTAATCTCCTTTATATATAAATTTAATTTTTTACTAACCTTTTACGGAACCAACCATTACACCCTTAACAAAGTATTTCTGGATGAATGGATATAACAAGAATACAGGGATTGATGAAATAATAACCACTGAGTATCTTGTAAGCTGTTCCGCTTTCTGTGTTTCCATAGCAATTAAGGAACTTGCTCCAACTTCACTTGAGTTCGCCTTAAGCTGATCAGTTATAGTTTTAAGAACAAGCTGGAGAGGGAACTTATTAGAATCTTGGAGGTAATATAACGCAGTCATATAGTTGTTCCAATGAGTAAGCGCATGATAAAGCACCATAACTGCAATAATTGCCTTTGAAAGCGGAAGCACAATCTTAAAGAAGAATGTGAAATATGAACCGCCGTCAACCTTTATAGATTCGAACAATTCTTCAGAAACATTTGACTGGAAGAATGAACGGCAAATAATCATATTGTAAACATTAAGTCCCGGTAAGATAAGAGCCCAATATGTATTAAGAGTTCCTAAAGTAGAGTGAAGCAAATATGTGGGAATCAAACCACCGCTGAAATACATAGTGAATACAAAGAAACCGTTTATAATTCTTCTTCCCGGAAGTTCTTTTCTGGCTAAAGCAAACGCTGTAAGTAAGCACATCGCCATATTTAAACTTGTTCCCAAAACAGTAATTATCACGCTGTTTGTAAAACCGCTGATAAGTCTCGAATCTTCCAAAAGCTTAGTATATCCAAGGAAACTAATTCCTTTTGGGAAAAGCATCGTTTCACCGGCAGCAACCGCATTAGGGTCACTGATTGAAGCAATAAGAATAAAATATATTGGGTAAACGACAATTGCTGTAATTAAAATAAGAAAAATACTGTTAAAAAATCCAAATACTTTATCTGAATCAATTCTTTTAGTAGACAATGTTATCCCTCCTCCTTAGAAAATTGAGTTGTCAGTCAGTTTGTTAGAAATACCGTTTATTATCAACAATAAAACGACATTCGCAACATTGTTAAACAACGATATAGCAGTCGAGAAAGCAAAGTCGCCATCCAAAAGACCTGTTTTATACGAATATGTTCCTATAACTTCAGATGTATTAAGGTTGAGGTCTGTCTGAATCAGAAGCATCTTATCCGCACCAACTGTGAGTAAGTGTCCGCAACCCAAAATGAGAAGAATAACTATTGTATCTTTAAGAGCTGGAAGTTCAATACTCCAGATGATTCTCAGTCTGCTTGCACCGTCAATCTTCGCCGCTTCAAGCTGTTCTTGGTCAACCGAGGATAAAGCAGACAAATACATAACCGCACTATATCCAAGACCTGCCCACTGACCTGTAATAACATATATAGGAAGAACATATTTTCCGTCACCAAAGAACAATATTTTCTCACCTGTAATTCTCTCAACAAGTATGTTAATAATACCAGTATTTGGTGCAAGTAAAACAACCGCCATAGTCATTACGATAACAATTGAGAACAAATAAGGGATATATGTAACATTCTGGATGAATTTCTTTCTTCTTAAATGCTGAACCTGGTTCAAGGATAAAGCAAAAATAAGAGGTAATGGGAACAACAAAACCTGTGAAACCAAAGAAATTTTGAGAGTGTTCCATATAATTCTCCAGCTATCCGGTGCTGAGAAAAACCTCCTGAAATGTTCAAATCCTATCCAAGGAGACTCTGACATAGGTCTACCAGGAATAAACTTTTTAAAAGCAATCTGTATTCCGTATATCGGATAGTAATGGAAAATAAGAAGTCCAACTATTCCGGGAATTAAGAACACATACAACTGCCAACATTTTAAAATTCTTTGAAGCAATGATTCTTTCTTTATTGAAAGGATTGCTACATCGCCATTATTATGATTTTGCAAGTTCATCTTCCTCTCGTATGATTTTATTATAATGTACTACTCTAATGATAACAAAATATAACAAAAAAATCAAGCATAAATAGGACAAATTTTTTTAATTTTTAGGACATCTTTTGTTATCAGACCGTTTTTTTATTCTATATAATAAATTTTTGCGTCTTTATCGCCCATAGTATCGCAGATTATTTCTTCAGCATCGGGATAAAATCCAAGGATTGCAGGCTCTTTTTCTTTGTTTGCGCCAAACTGTCCAAGGGTCATACCATACTTTTGAATATATGTGTTATTATACATTTGGGGAAGACTTGTTTCTTCCTGAGCAACAATATGGAAAAGTCTATACGCGCTTCTGTCAAAAATATTGTCGTGAATAGAGAAATTTCTTGCAGTATTAGTATAGCTCCAACCTTTAATGTGAGCAGGAGTATGAGTATTATGACGCTGCTGTCCCCAGCCGCAACCTGCAAAACGCATAATATTTCCGCAAATTTCGCAATTTTCAATATAGCTTTCTGTATCTCCCTCAGTTTGATTTAAGAAGTATTCTACAGAATATACGCTGGTTTCAATAACATTATTGCTATATTTGATATCTTTGAGTTCATATTTTTTGCCGTTTGTTGTAATCTGATGAGTTACAGCCGCATCATACTGCTGATAGAAATAACAGTTATCAACTACATAATCGTTACAAGCACCATAACATTCAACAGCATTACCATAGCGAGTTACACTGCCTCTTCTTCCCTGCGGATAGTTAGGGTCTGTTCCGAAATAGTGCTGAATAGTTCCGCCAATCCAACCAATTTCACAGTTTGTTACATGAATCTTATTTCCGCCTGTAACACCAAAGTTTGCATACTTAATACAAATGTTATCAATAGTTATACTATTTCTTTTTCCTGTTGGAAAAATAGTTTTTCTTGCAACAGCTTCGATTGTATCAAAGACTTCAGCCGGATTTCCTTTATCGCAACGAAGATAGAGGTCTCCCTTGGTTTCGTTGTCGATAACAGGAACCGGAAAGCTTTCGCCCTTAGATTCACCATTAGGATCAGACCACTTTTCGCGAACATCACAGAACAAGTCAAGGTCCTCTGTCATTTCGTCAGCCATTATAAATGGTTTTGTTTCATCCTCACGGCATACAAACATATCATTTCTGTAAGAAGGTATAAGTTTACGACAATGAGCCTCTCCCTCATTAAAAACGAGGGTTCCGCAATCGACAATTTTTTCATTTAATTTCCAGATATTATGTTCTTTATCATATAAAGTCCACAAAGCAGGGTCGTCAAGGCTTCTGTCCCAGCCATAAAACTTTGGCTTTTCGCCTTCGCCATATGCAAAATATGTAACACCTGACTGTGTTTCAATTCCGCCTCTGAAAATGTCTCCTCTTTTAAAGCAAACACCATCGCCAGGACTAAGTTCAGCAGTTGAAACTTTTCCAAGGCTCTTCCAAGGTGTCTGCGGAGACTTTCCGTCATTGTCATCATTTCCGCTTGTGCTTACATAATAAACTGTGCCTGAAACTTTAACATTGTCTTTTGTATTGCGGATTTCATTTATTCTGTTTTGAGCAATTTCATCAAATTTCGCCAAAACTTCTCTTGTTGCTTTTTCCATCATAAAAATACCCTCTTTGTTTTTATTATATTTGTCTATACTTTCTCCCATTCACTCGGGTTTATAACTCTTGGATCCATAACTTCAAAAAGACCACGAATTTCTTCCATTTCTTCATCGCTGAAACGAACAGTATTTTCAAAAAGTTCAACATTTTGTTCAACCTGTTCTACCTTTTCACTGCCTAAAACCAAGCTATGAATTCCCTTAAGGGAAAGCACAAAAGACATTGCAAGTTCTGCCGGAGTCAATTTGTATTTTTCACAAAGTCCGTGGAATTTTCTAAGAGGCTCAACACAATAATCCATATGAGCAGGAAGATTTTCAGGATCACGGAAGATAATGCCTTGCAAATAAACGCTTCGGACAAAAACCATCATTCCTGATTTTTCAAGTTCTGAGAGTCCGCCATTTGTAATCTGGGTCCAGTCAAAAATATTCATAGGAATCTGAGTTGCATCAAATCCTGATTCTGCAAGCTGTTTCCAATCGTGATAAGAATACACAGAAGCTCCTGCATATTTAATCAAACCTTCATCCTTTAAGTCCTGGAAAACCTTCATCATATTTTCAGGGTCATTGGTATAATCATCAAAGCGATGGAGCATCAAAACATCAATGGTTTCTACCCCTAATTTTCTCCTTGATTCCTCTACCTTTGCGAAAACATCTGCCTTTAAAGCATCATAAGATGAATGGTCAAGGTCCATCATTTTCGTAACGATAATAGGTTTCTTTTCTGCTGGAACAGTTTTAAGCCACTGTCCGATTATTTCTTCCGATTCTCCGTATCCGCTTGCTGTATCAAGAATATTTATTCCTTTTTCTATTGCACAATCGAGAATTCTAAATGCCTCTTCTCTGTCGGGCTGGCCCCCAGCGTTGTTTATGCCATAAGCGCATCCCAATTGAACAGTCCCAAGCTGTAGCCTAGAAAACTCAAGACCTTTAACTGATACTTTTTCCATAGTAAAATCTCCTTAAAAGCTATATCTTACCAAGCTGTCCAACCGCCGTCAACTGTGATGTTAGAGCCTGTCATAAATGAAGATGCATCAGATGCAAGAAGGAGTACAGCCCCTGACATTTCATAGCTCTGTCCAAATCTTTCAAGCATAGTTTTGCTTGCAAGCTTTGAATTAAATTCAACATCGTTCTGGTTTGCAGGGTTCGGGAACGGGCCCGGTGTTACGCTGTTAACGCGAATGCCGTATTTAGCAAGAGCACCTGCTGAATAGCGTGTAAGCTGAGCAATGCCTGCTTTACCTGCACCATAGTTCGGTGGCTGTTTCTGTGGGTTATCGCCGTATATGCGTAAATCAGGAGAAACAACGCCATACATTGAGCCGTAGTTAATAATAGAGCCGCCCTTTTCTTTCATATACTTAACAACTTCACGAGTGCAACGGAATGTCGCATTAAGAGTTCCATCAATACCCTTTTCAAATGTTTCGTCATCCATAAATTCAAGCTGGCTGCCTTCTCCGTAGCCTGCACCGAAAGCTGCACAGTTTACCAAAACATCTATTCTGCCGAATTTTTCATATACTGTTTTAAAACAGTTTGCAATAGACTCAGTTGAAGAAATATCGCAATCTACCTCTAAATCGCATACCGGTTTTTCTTCCCCTTCCCAACGAGCTGTCATAGGGATGCCCGCAATTACTACAGTTGCGCCGAAATCCTTTAACGCCTTAACATTCTCTGCGCCTAAGTAACCTGCTCCGCCTGTTACAATGGCAACTTTTCCTGTTAAATCAAATAACTTTTTGTAATCCATTTTACATATCTCCTTTGAATAAATTAAAATCTAACCCAACCATAGGATATTTAGCCCCTGCCATTTTATTGAAAGGAAGCTTTTCCCAGGGCGAATTTTTTATTATTTTTTGTATTTTTTTTAAATTTTCTTCTGTGTCGGTAATATTTGGAATAAGAGGCGTTCTTATAACATATTCCTTACCGCTATTCATCAAATACTCAAAATTTTTAAGTATAATATCGTTATATACACCTGTATACTTCTTATGTTCTTCTCTGTCTGCAATCTTTATGTCCATCATAACAAAGTCGCACAAGTCGATAACTTTCTTAAAAGTATCTTCGCTGGCATAACCGCTGGTCTGGATAGCTTTATGCATCTTTACTTTTTCAAAAAGCTCACATACAAATTCAGCCTGCATAAGAGGTTCTCCGCCTGAAACAGTTACTCCTCCGCCGTTTTTTGTGTAAAAATCCGCATTTTGCATCAGCTTTTTAGCTAACTTTTCCGCCGTATATTCAACGCCTGAAATACTTATAAGCCCATTGGGACAGGCGTAAACACATCGGTCGAAAGGCTTACATTCTTCGTGGTCGCACTTTTCAAGACATCTTCCACAATGCCCGCAAAGAGTATGCTTTATCATAAGCTGAGGCTCGGGACTTAACCCCTCGGGATTATGGCACCAACGGCACCGAAGAGGACAACCTTTTAAGAAAACAGTCACTCTCGGGCCAGGGCCATCGTGGAGCGAAAACTCCTTTATATCAAAAACTATTCCCGTCATACGATATATTCCTGACGCCTCATAACATGGTCTTGATATTCCTTATCAAGCTCAACAAAGTATGCACTCCAACCCCAAATTCTTACAACCAGCTGTCTATGGTTTTCAGGATGAAGCTGTGCGTCCACCATTTTATCCATATTAACGGCATTAAGCTGGAGCTGATGTCCGCCCATATCGATATACGCTTTAACGAGCATAGCAACTTTTTGTATACAATCCTCGTCAGAGAACATACTGTTATGGAATTCTAATGTAAGCGGTCCGCCGTTAATTGCCCTTACAAAGTCAGGCTTTGAGAAAGACTTTATAACTGACACAGGTCCGTCAATTTTAGCAAAAAGGCTTGCAGAGAAGTTTGTTCCGAAAGGCTCTCCCTTTCTTCTTCCGTCAGGAGAAGCACCGATGTCGTTCGCGTGCCAGAGATAGAACATAGCAGAGCCTGTTCCTGCTCTGAATTTTCCGCCTCGGCAATTAACTCTTCCCTCAAGAGCATCGGAGAATAGACCAAGAAGCTTAACCGCAATCTGGTCTACCTCGTCAATGTTTTGACCAAACTTTGGTGTGTTATATCGAACAATTGGAAGAATTTCCTCGTGCTTTTCAAAATCACTGTCAACAGCCTCGATTAAATCTTTCTTAGAAATTGTCTTTTCCTCAAAAACATATTTCTTAATTACTTCAAGAGAGTCTGTTGCAGTTGCAATTCCTGTTCCGTGCAACCCGAAGTAGTTATACTTACCGCCCTCGTAGATATTGCAATCCATCAAAACATTCATAAATGGAGACGGAACAAACCAAAGGTCTTTTATTCCCTCACAAATACTGTCGCATTCGTTATGTATTTCTTCTTTAACCTTTTCCATAAAAGCGTCAAAGGTTTCTGCATTTTCAAGATGCTTATGGAGGCAAATATCAACAACTTTCGGGAAAGAAAGCGCTCCGATATTTGCTACATCTGCGCCAACTTTTGGGATAATAAATTCCCAGCAAGCTGCGATTGCATAATCAACTGCATCCTTATATTCATAGCCAAGCTTTGTAAGACCTTCAATAACAACATCATCATTTGAATACTGTGGGAAACCGAGGCCTGCTTTAGTAAGCTGTGAGCCAAGCTCATAAACTTCGATAGGTGTGTTTTTGCTTACTCTAAGGTTAATTTTAGGGTCAATCATTAAAAGATTGTTGCTTGAAATAAGGCACATCTTGGATAAGAGGTTGAACACTTCGTTGCCGTTTTCATCAAGACCGCCAAGCACCATACTCTGTCCGTTATCGCCCTGCTGAACACCAACATAAAGGTCGCTGTCCTTGTTAAAGGAAATAAAGAAATCCTCAAGAAGCGCAAGTGCGGTTTCTTTAGTGTAAAGTCCTTTTTCCATATCGGCTTTAAGGTAAGGATACATATATTTATCGAATCTGCCGAC
>JAZSPE010000016.1:0-2334 GCA_045537265.1 Clostridia bacterium
CTCGTAGTTTTCCCCCTCAGCAGCAGAAAGAAGATTCTGAGCTGTGTCCCCAAGACCGCTTAAAGCCTTGAACCAAAGCTTTGCGTGTTCCTTTTCGTTTGATGCAGTTTCTTCAAAGATAGCAGCGATTTGCTGATATCCTTCTTTCTTTGCAACAGATGCGAAGTAGGTATATTTGTTTCTTGCCATACTTTCGCCGGCAAAAGCCTCTAATAAATTTGCTTCAGTTTTTGAACCTTTCAATTCCATTTTCATTTCCTCCTTGAATATTTAATTTTTTTAAGTATAACATAAAAATTTTTTATTGTCTATGATTTTTTAGCTAAAAATTTCCAGACTTCTGTCTAAAACACCGCTTATTTTTGCAAGAAGCATTCCATAATTGGTAATGGGAACACCCTGGTCCTTTGCAGAGTGGATGCGGTATTTCATTTCTCTTTCGTTAAGCATACATCCGCCACAGTGGACAATAAGGCTGTATTTTGATAAATCCTCAGGGAACTCAGCTCCACTTGAAAAACTGAAAACAACATCTGCCTTGGTGTAGTCCTTAATAAGATAAGGAATTTTAACTGTCCCGATGTCATTGCACTGACGGTGGTGAGTGCACCCCTCGGAAATGAGAACCTTGTCGCCGTCCTTTAAGTTTTCAAGAGCGTCAATTCCTGAAAGCTGATGAAAAAGCTCTCCTTTGTGGCGCGCCATTAAGATAGAGAAGGAAGAGAGAGGGATTTCTCTTGGAACAATTTTTCCAACCTCCCCGAAAGCCTGGCTGTCAGTTATAACCATTTTTGGCGCACTTTTAAGGCTTTCTAACACTCCACCAAGCTCGCTTACCTGACAGGTTATTGCTACTGCGTGAGAGTCTAAAATCTCTCTTATTGTCTGCTGTTGAGGAAGAATTATTCTCCCCTTAGGCGCCGACTCATCAATAGGCGTAACAAGGATAACTGTGTCGCCTGGCTCAATCAAATCTGAAAGAATAGGGAATTCCGCATTGGTTGTATTGATAGTCTTCCCCATAAGTTCTTTAAGAGCTTCGATTCCCTCCAAATTCTCCGCGCTGACGCTTATTTCGTTCTCTTTAAGGTCAGTTAACGCCTTTAAGTCGGACTTGTTATAAACCAATAAATACGGGATTTTCTTGGCGCTCAGCTTTTCCTCCAAAGCCTCTTCAATTTCGCCTTTTCCTGTCTCGCTGTCAATAACTATAAGAGCGATGTCTATTTTATTTATAACCTGATTTGTCTTTTTTATTCGTAGTGCTCCAAGTTCTCCCTCGTCGTCAAGGCCGGGGGTATCAACAAACATAACAGGACCAAGAGGAAGAAGCTCCATTGCTTTATAAACAGGATCGGTCGTTGTACCCTTAACAGGCGAAACAATAGCGATGTTCTGATTGGTTATTGCGTTAATAAGGCTTGATTTTCCTGCGTTTCGTCTGCCGAAAATTCCAATATGGATACGGTCAGCTTTTGGAGTCGTATTTAAACTCATTTTTACCACCTCTTTTTAAAAGCGGAAATCTCGAAGTCCGCCTTCAATTTTTTCAAGATTATCAAGAAGAATTTGTCTTGTTTTCGGGTTTGGAACATTAACGGTTTCGCTTTCAATTAATGCCTCGCCGATTTTAACGGTTTCCTCAGTTGCGTAATCCTTTAAGAATTCTTTAAGTGTCATAAGAGCGTTTGGGTGACAGCAGTTTTGAATCTGTCCGTTCTTGGCAAGCATCATAAAGCGGTCTCCCGTTCTGCCTTCACGGTAGCAAGCGGTGCAAAAACTTGGAATAAAGCCAAGTTCCATAAGCCACCTTACAACCTCATCAAGAGTTCTCTGGTCGGAAACATCAAACTGTTCTGTATCGTGAGGTCTTTCCTCGTCAGCATATCCACCAACAGATGTGCGGGATGCACCACTTATCTGGGAAACGCCTAAGCGAAGAAGTTTAGCGCGAACAGCCTCGGATTCACGGGTTGAAACAATCATTCCCGTATAAGGAACACTAAGACGAATACAAGCAACAATCTTTGCAAAAGTCTCGTCATCAATTCCGTTGTCAAAAACGCTTGGGTCAATATCGGATGCCTTTTTGATTCTCGGAACGCTTATTGTGTGAGGACCAACCCCGTGCACAGCTTCAAGGTGCTCTGCGTGCATTAAGAGGCCCGCAAATTCATAACGGTAAAGCTCAAGACCGAAAAGAACGCCAAGCCCAACATCGTCAATTCCGCCCTCCATAGCCCTGTCCATTGCTTCTGTATGGTAGGCGTAGTTATGTTTAGGACCTGTCGGGTGAAGTCTTTCGTAGCTTTCTTTGTGGTATGTTTCCTGGAA
>JAZSPE010000164.1:0-4063 GCA_045537265.1 Clostridia bacterium
ATAATAAACCTCCAAATATTTAAACAAATAATTAACAAAATTACATATTTTATATACTACCACATATTTCAATTTTTTTCAAGGGCTTTTTAAAACTTTTTGAAAAATTCTTCCTTCTTCGCCTTTTTACGGCCTTAATCCGTAAAGCTGAACAATCTCAAAGTCGGGGCACTTTAAAAAGTCTTTGGGAAGAACCACTCTTCCCCCGTTTCCGTCTATGTCTGCCCCTGCTCCATAAAACGCCTGCCACACGAGATGAGAACAATGAGACCAGTTTATTTCCTCATCGTCTGATTTATCCTTATCAATAACCCCTGCTAGTGGGTTATAGGGCACTCCAACAAGCTTTTCCTTGGCATATTCTACTGCCCGCTCCGCCACTTCTTTATCCTTATAACGAAGGACCGCAAAGGTTGGGTATACACCCCAGGTGCTTACATTTGAGTAGCTTGAAAGCTCCCCTATTACCATATGTTCTAAGGTCGTCCCCCTTTTTTCGTCCATGACAAGCCCTGCGTGGCCATGGCGAAAGCCTAAGGAATGGGTGGTAAGGGAAACCAGAACATCCCCTTTTTCAAGAGGCACCGTTTTGAGTGGTTCAGTCTTCCTTTCATAGGCAACAATGGGAGCAAAAAGATATTCCATTTCATATTCGCAAGGGGCGAAATACTGCTCCTGGAAATCATAGATTTCCTCTTTGCGTCCGTCTTCAATCAAAGAGTCAATTCCGCTTTTTGAAAGTCCCGTCTGGGCGCGCAGGAAATCATAATCCCTCTCGCTAAACTTCTCCTTTTGCAAAAGAGCGGAAATATCTTCCTTTTCCCAATCAGGCGCAAAGTATGCACCTCTTGTGCAAGAAACACACCAAAGGGCCACAAGAAGAACAAAAATCAATATTAAGATTATCTTTTTATTTTTCATAAATCTGTTCATATTATTAGTATAACACCTTTTTCCTCTTTTCGCAACATCAGTATATTTTCTCTCAAAATCGGCAATATAATTTTAAGAAAGGTGGGATAAAATTGACAGAGCTTTTTGGAAACGGCGTTTCAGGTGGCTATGCAATCGGCAGGATTTGTTTCATTGACTCTGCCTCTCCCAAAATCGAAAAACGAACTATCTCCGACACAAAGGCAGAAATTTTAAGGCTTGAAGAGGGTTTTAAAGACGCCCTTGACCGTCTTGACTGTTTGTATCGGGAGGCGATAAAAGAAGTTGGGCAGGCGGAAGCGGAGATTTTCAACATCCACAAAATGATGCTGGAAGATACTGACTACCGCAGTTTTGCAAAAAATATAATCATAACGGAGCGCCTCTGCGCCGAATATGCAGTTTCCGTTACAAAGGAAAAGTTCGCCGATATGTTTTCTTCAATGGAGGATACATATATGAAAGAGCGGGCAAAGGATGTCCGCGATGTATCCGACAGACTCATTTTAATCCTTTGCGGAAAAGAAGAAACCTCTCTTTCCTCTCTATCGGGAATAATCGCCGCAGATGACCTCTCCCCCAGCCAGACAATCTGTCTTGACAAAGGAAAAGTCAGCGCTTTTATAACCCAAAACGGCTCAAAAAACTCCCACACGGCAATTTTAGCCAGAGGAATGAACATTCCTGCCGTTTGCAATTTAGGAAGCGCCCTATCCCGCGAATTTGACGGGGAGATGGCAATTGTTGACGGTAGGGCAGGTCGGGTTATAATAAACCCGTCAGAAGAGCTTATCCAAAAAACCCAGAGGCATATCAAAAAAGAGCGGGAAAGCCACGATTTATTCAAAGCTCTCATAGGTCAGCCAACAGTTACCACCGACGGAACGAAAATCAATCTCTATTCAAACATCGGCGACCTTTCTGATATTGACAGCGTTTTAGAAAACGACAGCGAGGGCATCGGTCTTTTCCGCAGTGAATTTATCTTTTTAGGAAGAAACACCGCTCCCACAGAGGCGGAGCAGTTTGAGATTTATAAAAAAGCGGCAGAAAAAATGAACGGGAAAAAGGTCATAATCAGGACCCTCGACATAGGCGCCGACAAAAAGGCTCCTTATCTTCCTTTGGAGAATGAGGAAAACCCTGCTATGGGTCTTCGGGCAATCCGTTTCTGCCTTTTCCATCAGGACATTTTCAAAACTCAGCTTCGGGCAATTCTTCGTGCCTCGGCTTATGGGAACATCTCCATAATGTTTCCTATGATTATAAGTCGCAGCGAGATTGTTTCCGCCAAAAAGCTTTTATACTCCGCTATGGCAGAGCTTGACGGGGAGGGAATTTCTTATAACAAGGACATTGAAATCGGCATAATGATTGAAACCCCTGCCGCCGCCCTCCTTAGCGACACCTTGGCTGACGAGGTGGATTTTTTCAGCATCGGCACAAACGACTTAACCCAATACACTCTTGCCGTGGACAGACAAAACGATGCTATAAGTGACCTTTGTGCAGAAAATCAGGGGGCGGTTTTAAAGCTTATCGCCATGACGGCTTTCAGCGGACGAAAGGCAGGAATCTGGGTTGGGGTCTGCGGAGAAATGGCATCCGACACATCCCTTACAGACTTTTTCATAAAGTCGGGAATAAACGAGCTTTCCGTTTCCCCTCACAACACCCTGCGCCTTCGCAAAAAAATAAGAGAAATATAAAAAACGGCATAGAAATCTATGCCGTTTTCTCTTTATGTATTTTTGAGTTGTTGACGGAGTTTTCTTCTTGTCCTGTTTATATGCCGTTCAAAATCACCGCTTTTTATAAACTCCGCAAGAACATATTGCTCGAATATAGGCACCGTACAGGAATAAAACCCCATCTTCTCCGAGAAGGAATCAACAAGCTCAGACGGCAAAACCATATATCCGATTCGCATAGAGGGGGCGACTGTCTTTGTAAAAGTGTTTACATATATTACACTCTTTTCGGGTTCAAGAGAAAATACCGTGTCCTCATTTTTACTTGATACTGTAAACTCCGAGTTGAAATCATCTTCAATTATAATTCCTTTTCTGTCCGTCGCCCACTTAATATATTCATTTCGTTTTGACGCGCTGGCTGTAACTCCGCTGGGAAAGCTCCTGAAAGGAGTTATATGAAGGACATTTGCTTTGGCTGTGTTAAGCTGGGAAGTGAGTATTCCGTCCTTGCCCAGCTTTAATTGTTCACACTTTGCCCCATTTGCTTTATATACGGATAAAATCTTATCATAAGAGGGTTTTTCTATTGCATAAATTTTCTCCCGCCCTAAGAATTGAACTATAAGACCGTATAAATACTCTGCTCCTGACCCGATTATAATCTGGTCTGTGCTTACTCTTATTCCTTTGCCTCTTGCAAGATAATCGGAAATCGCTTTCCTTAGCTCATAGCACCCCGAGTTGGGAGATTTTATAAGAATTTGTTCCCCATACTTTGAAATTACATTTCTCATAGTTTTGGCAAATATTGAAAAAGGGAACTCTTCGCTGCCGTGATAAGAATTATACTCCACCGCCGTATGCTCCTTTTCTCCAATGGGAACGAAATTATCTTTCTGATATGCAACATAATATCCCTTGCGCTCTACCGCCTCTATATACCCCTCATCGCACAATATACCTAAGGCGTGCTCAACGGTTATAACGCTGGTTAATGTTTCCTCGGCAAGAATGCGCTTTGAGGGGAGTTTGTCCCCATACTTATAAACGAAATTCACTATATCCTCTCTTAATTGCTGATACAGTTGCATATATGCACTTTGCTTTGAACCTATATCTATTGAATACTTCATCTGGTTATATTAAAAACTCCTTATTTGGTAATTGTTGTATAGTCAGATTTATTATATAATAAGTATAACACTTTGTAAAGGGGTTTTAAGAGAATGAAAACAAAAACTCAAAAATTAGTTACAGCGGCCTTGCTTACGGCTCTGTGTTGCGTTGCAACAATGATTATCAAAATACCTTCACCATATCGTTGCAAAGGCAAAGGCAAACAACATGCCAAATGATACCATCGAGGGCAGAATTAAAAAGGCAGCCGGTGTAGGTCAGAACGTAAACTATGAATTCGTATCTTACGAAGGCTATGG
>JAZSPE010000032.1:0-1627 GCA_045537265.1 Clostridia bacterium
TGCCCATTGTTGTCTTCCTAAGACCGCTTGGCCTCCCGACTTATCCCTGCAAAGTCATAGAGGCCTTTGAGCCTGTCCAAAACAGGAAGCAAGTTAAGTTTCGGCACAGTATCAATTTTATTTACCACCAAAATAACAGGAATTCCTGCGGTTTTAAGGCCCAGGAGCGCCTTTTTTTCGCTTTCATATTCATTTTCATATAAATTGCAATCCACAATATAAAGAAGGACATCTATATCCTGAGTTGCGGTATAGATATACTTCTCCATTTTCTCCCCAAGCTTATTTTTTGGCTTGTGGATTCCAGGGGTATCGATTAAAACCATCTGGCAATCGTCCTCTGTGTGAACACCCATAATCTTTGTTCGGGTGGTCTGAGGCTTGTTTGACACAATGGCAACTTTTTCCCCTATTATTTTATTAAGCAGGGTGGATTTCCCAGCATTTGGGCGCCCCACTATTGCAATAAATCCTGATTTCATTTGTTTACCTCGTTAGTTTATTTATACGCTTATTATACTTGTTTGAAAATCAATTGTCAACCGCCTTTTTCCTTATGAATATGACAAAAATCAAAATGAGCACTACCGTTCCAAGAGAGATTCCCCACGGGCTTTTTGTGTTTAATGAGCTAAATGTTATATTTGCTGTCATTTCGCTTATTGGAACGAATATAAGGAAAACTTTCGTTATGCAAAAGGCGAGGACGCCCTGAATGGTTTTCCCTATAAGATAGAGCTTTGGGGAGAGGTTTGTTTTTCTTATTATGCTTAAAACCTGCAAGATTACAGAAAGAGATGAAAAGGCGATGACCCCTGACACTATGGGAAGTTTTTCGTTAAGGCTCATTTCTAGCCCTATAACCTTTTCCGTTCCGCCTGTTATTTCCATCAGGCCGTGAAACAGGGGGCTTATATGAAGTTTAGAGAGAGCCTTTCCCATAACGCAAAAGAAAATTACATATCCGCAGACTAAAACTATGCTGTCCGTGGATTTTGCAACAGCCTCGGTTATGGCGCTTATTATATCCTTTTTTTCATAAGGGGGAAGAGACAAGACATCTTCCTCTTTTGTTTTATAAAACCTTAATATTATCCCTGTTAGAAAGGCAGAAAGGATATGTATTATATATAAATATCGTCCTATGGCTACATTTCCTATCATCCCTGCGCCCACTGCGCCTAAGATAAACATAGGGCCTGAATTATTGCAAAAGGCCAGGAGTTTTTCGCTCTCGCTCTTTGAACATTCTCCGCTTGAATATAAATCTGTAACACATTTTGCGCCTACGGGGTATCCGCTTAAAATACCCATAACAAAGGGGAGGGCGCCTCGTCCTGAAACATTAAACAGAGGCTTCATAAAGGGAGAGAAAACCTTGCCGAGAGGGCGGGTAAGACCGAGGCCCGTTATAATTCCGCTACACACGAAAAACGGGAAAAGAGACGGGATAACCGTATCAAGACATAAAAACACTCCGCTAAGGCCTGCGTCTATACACTCCTTGGGGAAAAGGACAAGGACGATAATAAGCCAGATAACTCCGCCCGTTGCCATAATTTTTAAGAATTTTTCCACTTTCAAACACGCCCTTTCCCTCTTATTATATTCATTAAATCTCTGCCCT
>JAZSPE010000014.1:0-1916 GCA_045537265.1 Clostridia bacterium
CCTCTTGCATATCCTTGTTATAGGCAAGGGGAAGGCCTTTCATAACTGTTAAAAGTCCCATTAAAGAGCCGTATACTCTTCCTGCTTTTCCTCTTGCAAGCTCAGCAACATCAGGGTTTTTCTTCTGTGGCATAATTGATGAGCCTGTGCTGTATGCATCGTCTAAATCAACAAATCCAAACTCATTTGAGCTCCAAAGAATAATTTCTTCTGAAAAACGGCTAAGGTGCATCATTATCATTGAAAGAACAAAGGCAAACTCGCAGACAAAATCTCTGTCTGAAACCCCGTCAAGACTGTTTAAGGTTATAGCGTCAAAGCCAAGCTCTTTTGCAACAAATTCACGATCAAGTGGGTAGGTTGTCCCAGCAAGCGCTCCGCTTCCCAGTGGCATAACATTTATCCTCTTTCTTAAATCAGAAAGTCTTTCGCCGTCCCTTTTAAACATTTCATAGTAAGCCATAAAATGATGAGCAAGGGTTATTGGCTGTGCCTTTTGGAGATGAGTATACCCCGGCATTATAGTTTCAATATTTTCTTCTGCAACCGCTAAAACTATATCTTTAAGGTCAGCGAGCATTTTTGCAACTTCGTCTGCCTCATCGCGAAGATACATTCTTATATCAAGGGCAACCTGGTCGTTTCGGCTTCTTCCTGTGTGGAGTCTTTTGCCTGTATCCCCAATCCTTGAAATGAGGATTGTTTCAATATTCATATGAATATCTTCCGCGTCAATCAAAAATTCAACCTTGCCTTCTTCAATATCCTTTAAGATTTCTCCAAGAGTTTTAACGATTAAATCGCTTTCGCTCTTTTCGATTATCCCTTGTTTCCCAAGCATTTTGGCATGGGCAATACTTCCCGTTATATCCTGGCGATACATTCTCTGGTCAAATCTTATTGACGAGTTGAAATCATCAACGCTTTTATCAGTAGATTTTGAAAATCTTCCGCCCCATAATTTCATATACCTTCACTCCTTACTTATAAAACTTACGGCAGAGAAACTCTGCCGTAAATCGAAATTACTTATTCTTGTTTTCCTTTTCCATTAAAGCTCTGACTTTTAATGGGAGACCGAAGAGATTGATAAAGCCTTCGGAATCCTTATGGCTGTAAAGCTCCTGGCTGTCGCCAAAACTTGCGATTGTTTCATTATATAATGAATATGGTGATTTTGAGCCTGCGTTTATAATGCTTCCCTTATAAAGCATAAGCTTAACTTCGCCTGTAACAGTTTCCTGTGTGGAGTCAACGAAAGCAGAAAGTGCCTCACGAAGTGGTGTGTACCAGAGACCGTCATATAAAAGCTCTGCAAACTTATTTGCAACAGTGTGCTTAAAGGACTGAGTCTGTCTGTCAAGGCAGAGATATTCAAGTTCACGGTGAGCCGCATAAAGAATTGTTCCGCCCGGTGTTTCATAAACGCCTCTTGACTTCATTCCAACTAATCTATCCTCAACGATGTCGGCAATACCAATTCCATAAGCTCCGCCGATTTCGTTAAGCTTTTCAACGAGAGGAAGCGGGTCAAGCTTTTCTCCATCAACGCTAACTGGTTCTCCCTTTTCAAAGCCGATTGTTACAAATCTTGGCTCATCAGGTGTTTTTGTTGGTGGAACTGTAAGCTTGAGAAGGTTCTCAAACTGTGGCATATTTGCCGGGTCTTCAAGGTCCATTCCTTCGTGGCTGATGTGCCAGATGTTTCTGTCTCTTGAATATAAATCTTTCTTAGTTACAGGGATTTCGATGCCGTGAGCCTCTGCATAATCGATAGCATCTTCTCTTGATTTAATGTCCCATATTCTCCAAGGAGCAATAATTTTAAGGTGAGGAGCGAGAGCCTTTATTGTAAGCTCAAAACGAACCTGGTCGTTTCCTTTTCCTGTTGCACCGTGGCAGATTGCAGTTGCCCC
>JAZSPE010000056.1:0-7419 GCA_045537265.1 Clostridia bacterium
CTGTATTCGTTTGCTGTGAACGGCAGGACCTTTTCCGAGATTCAGAGTTCTGCTCTGCATGGTTACCTTGTCAGCCGCCACCCCCATTTCACCGCCCAGAGCGTCAATTTCTCTAACTAAATGCCCTTTTGCCGTTCCGCCGATGCTTGGGTTACAAGGCATATTGGCAACTCCGTCAAGACTTATGGAAAAAAGACAAGTCTTTGCCCCAAGCCTTGCCGACGCTAAAGCCGCTTCCGCTCCTGCGTGACCTGCACCAACCACAACAACATCATATTCGTCTGCAATAAACAAAACCTTTCACCTCTTTTCTTAAATAATCATAGGGAATAGAGGCTCTGCCCCTATTCCCTGTTTGTTTTTTATTTTAGCCCGGAGGCCATTGAAGATTTCTTCCTGCAAGGAGGTGGAAGTGGATATGTCCCACTGTCTGCCCACCGTCGTTTCCGCAGTTATTAACTATTCTGTATCCGTTTTCCGCAAACCCTTCGATTTTTGCAATCTGGGCAGCGGCAACGAAAATGTCACCGATTAATTCTGCATTTTCCTCGGTTATTTCATTAGCGGATGCTATATGATTTTTAGGAACAATAATTATATGCTGGGGCGCCTGCGGGTCAATGTCACGGAAAGCATAAACCTTTTCCGTTTCATAAACCTTGCTTGACGGAATTTCCCCTTTGATTATCTTACAAAACAAGCAACTTTCGTCAAAATTATAGTTCATTTTCCTCGCCGTCCTTTATTAAATTAAGTCTTTTACTATATTAAGAGCATCTTCGATTTTAGATGCGTCCTTTCCGCCTGCCTGAGCGCTGTCCGGCTTTCCGCCACCGCCACCACCGCAAACCTTTGCGACTTCGCGAACGATGTTTCCTGCGTGAGCACCCTTTTCCATAGCAGATGGTGTTGCCATCGCAATAATATTAACCTTTCCATTGTCATTTGACGCAAGAACGATAACTCCGCATTCGGTTTTCTGTTTAAGATTATCCCCAACAGTTCTAAGAGCGTTCATATCAAGGCCGTCAGCCATTTTACCTGTTATAACCTTAACACCCTTAACCTCAACTGCGCTGTTTAAAATATCCTCCATTCCGCCCTGAGCCATTTTGCTCTTTAAGGAGTCAATCTCTCTTTTTGCCTCTTTAAGCTCATCGCTTAAGCTTTGAGCTTTTACGGCAATATCAGCAGGGCTTGTTTTAAGAACTTTTGCAGTTTCTTTTGCGGTATTTTCAGCGTTTTCTAAAAGATTTAAAACGCCAAAGCCTGTTACGGCTTCAATTCTTCTTACGCCTGCTGCTACACCGCTTTCGGAAATAATCTTAAAGAGACCTAAATTTCCTGTATTTTTTGCGTGTGTTCCGCCGCAGAATTCAATGCTGTAATCTCCTATTCTTACAACCCGAACGGTTTCGCCGTATTTCTCCCCAAAGAGAGCGGTTGCACCAAGCTTTTTAGCCTCCTCAATAGGCGCTTCAAAGTTTTCAACCTCTGTGCAAGAAAGGATTGCCATATTAACCTCAGTTTCAACAGCTTTTAATTCCTCTTCGGTCATAGCGGAGAAATGAGAGAAGTCAAATCTTACTCTGTCAGGGGAAACATAAGAGCCTGCCTGGGCAACATGATTTCCAAGAGCGTTTTTAAGAGCTGATTGTAAAAGATGAGCTGCTGTGTGATTTCTTCTGATTGCGTTTCTTCGCATTGTTGCAATCTTTGTAACTACCTCTGCGCCTACTTTGGCCGTGCCCTCTTTAACCAAACCTTTATGCAAGAACTTGCCGTTTTGCTTTTTAACATCAAATATTTCGATGATAAAGCCATTTCCCTCGATAACGCCGCTGTCGCCAACCTGACCGCCGCTTTCAGCATAAAAGACAGTTTTATCAAGAACAACTGTAACCTCGTCCCCTGCGTTTGCGCTGTCAACTAAAACATTGTCTTTCCCAATGCCCAAAATTTTTGCATCAAGCTGGTCATTTAAATAGCCGTCAAAAGCTGTGGAAACTTTAATTCCTGCAAAAATATCTTCTTCCCAAGCGGCGTCTTCCATATCGCCTCTTGCTTTTCTTGCGCGTTCTTTTTGTTCGTTCATAAAGGCAGTGAAGCCGTCCTCGTCAACCTTAACACCCTTTTCCTCGGCGATTTCTTTTGTAAGGTCGATTGGGAAACCATAAGTGTCATAAAGCTTGAACGCTTTTTCTCCGCTTAAAGTCTTATTTTCTGCCTCTTTTATATAGTCGTTTAAGATTACAAGACCCTGGTCGATTGTTTCAGCAAAACGCTCTTCCTCGTTCTTGATAACCTTTTCGATATAGTCAAACTTTTCCATAAGCTCAGGGTATGCGCCCTTTGATTCCTCTACAACAGTCTTTGCAATCTTATAGAGGAAAGAGCCTTCTATTCCCAAAAGTCTTCCGTGTCTTGCGGCGCGGCGGAGGAGTCGTCTTAAAACATAGCCTCTGCCCTCGTTTGACGGAAGAACGCCGTCAGACACTAAGAACACTGTGCTTCTTATATGGTCGGTTATAACACGGAGGGAAACATCTGTTGCTTCGTCCTTGCCATAGTCTTTTCCCGAAATTTTTACGGCGTGGTCTAAAACTCTGCGGATTGTGTCAACCTCAAAAATTGAAGTTACCCCCTGCATAATGCAGGCAATACGCTCAAGGCCCATACCTGTATCAATGTTTGGCTTTGCAAGGCGGTTATAATTTCCCTTATCGTCTTTGTCGAACTGAGTGAAAACTAAGTTCCAGAACTCAACAAAGCGGTCGCACTCGCACCCAACGGCGCAGTCAGGGCTTCCGCAACCAAACTCTTCTCCACGGTCAAAATATATTTCTGAACAAGGGCCGCAAGGGCCTGTTCCGATTTCCCAGAAGTTATCCTCTTTGCCAAGGTACACTATTCTGTCGGGACTAACCCCAACTTCCTTAGTCCAGATTTCAACAGCCTCAGCATCCTCTTCATAAACGCTGACCCAAAGCCTGTCAACAGGAATTTCCATAACTTTTGTTATCCATTCCCACGCCCAAGCAGTCGCCTCGTGTTTAAAATAGTCCCCGAAAGAGAAGTTACCAAGCATTTCAAAGAATGTGCCGTGTCTTGCAGTTTTACCAACTCTTTCAATGTCAGGAGTTCTGATACACTTCTGGCAAGTTGTTACTCTGCTTTTCGGCGGAACTTCCTTTCCTAAAAAGTATGGCTTTAAGGGCGCCATACCTGCGTTAATCAAAAGTAAACTTGCATCGTTTTGAGGAACAAGGGGGAAAGAGGGAAGTCTTAAATGTCCCTTTGACTCAAAAAACGCAAGGTATTTTTCACGAATTTCGTTTAATCCTAATTTTTGCATAAGAATTTCACCTTCATTTCAAATCTTAGCTTTCGCATAATACATCATTTTAGATTATACCAAGAAACCCCCTCTAAGTCAAGGAATTTCCTTAAATTTCCGACCTTTATCTTCCGAAAAATTTCCCCTTTTTTCTCTCTTTCAGAAAATTTTTTGGAAAAATATTGACATTTCCTCAATTCGTGTTATAATTAAGTTAAGGTCAAAGAAAGTCAAAGTCAAAAAACAGAGGTGTTTAAAATGAAATTAAGCAATTTAATAGAGGAATTTATAAAGGAAATGATAGATGCGGAAAACGGTATGGCAGAGCTTCAAAGAAACGAGCTTGCCGTGAGATTTAACTGCGTGCCCTCTCAGATTAACTATGTTATTTCTACAAGATTTTCGCCCGAGAGGGGTTATATTGTAGAGAGCAGACGAGGTGGCGGGGGATATATCAAGATAACCCGAGCCATTTGCAACGACGAGGAGAATTATCTTAAAAAAATTCTCTCATGCATCGGGGATTATATTTCCCAGACTGACGCCTCGGCAATTATTCAGAATCTTTATGAGCTTGATATTATTTCTAAGAGAGAGGGAAAGATAATTATTGCGGCACTTCGTGACAACGCAATCGCAATCAACCCGCCCCAAAGGGATTTTGTTCGGGCGAAGATACTTAAAAATATACTTGTCAACATTTTATAGGAGGAAAAATTATGAAATGTCAAAGATGCAATGAACGGGAAGCGAATACTCATATTCAAAAAATTGTAAACGGAAAGAAAACAGAATATTTCTTATGTGATAAATGCGCCGCAGAGGCAGGTGAGTTCAAAGTTGTTTTTGATACTGACTTTGACGAATTTTTCGGAGGCTTTTTAGGAAAGCCAATGGGGCTTACTCCAAAAACATCCTCTGCTATGTGTGCAGGGTGCGGTATGACTCTCTCTGAGTTTATGAAAAACGGAAGACTCGGGTGCAGCAGATGCTATGAGGACTTTAAAGGGGCCCTTTTAAAGCCTCTCCGCCAAATTCACGGAGAAGCTTCCCACAAAGGTAAAATTCCCAAACGCAGCGGCGAGAAAATCAGCACACAAGCCAAGATTAAAAAGCTTCAAGCAGAGCTTGACACCGCTGTTTTAAATCAGGAATTTGAAAAAGCGGCAGAGCTTAGGGATAAAATAAAGGATCTTAGCAAAGGAGGGGAAAAATAATGTGGTATAAAAATTTCGGCAATATGGGAGAAATCATTCTCTCCACAAGAGCAAGACTTGCCCGAAACATAAGCGGTTTTCCTTTTCCTCAAAGAGCGGATAAAGCGACACAGGAAACCCTTTTAGAAACTTTAAAAGAAGGGGTTTTAAAAATCCCAAACACCACCTTTTTTGACCTTTCAAAAATGACCAAAACGGAAAAAACCGCCCTTTGCGAAAGGCATCTTATAAGTCCTGTTATGGCGGACGATAAAATTATGCGAGGTCTTGTTTTATCCGATGACGAGCGTCTTTCAATTATGCTGCTTGAAGAGGATCATATAAGAATTCAGGCGATGCACGAAGGCCTTGCAATTTCCGAGTGTTTAAAATCGGCTATGGAGGCAGACGATATTATAGAGAGCACTCTCGATTATGCCTTTTCGGAAAATTTAGGCTATTTAACCTGTTGCCCAACAAATGTCGGGACAGGGCTTAGGCTTTCCGTTATGGCGCATCTCCCTGGTTTTACAATGTCGGGACGCATCGAGGGTCTTGCCCGTTCACTTTCTAAAATGGGAATTGCAGTCCGAGGTCTTTTCGGAGAGGGAAGTCAGAGCTTTGGAAACATCTATCAAATTTCCAACCAGATTACTCTCGGAATAAGCGAAGAAGAGTCGGCGCAAAAGCTTACGGAAATCGTAACCGAGATAATTTCTCAGGAAAAATCTCTTCAGCAGAAAATTTATTCTGCTGACAAATTCAGAATAGAGGATACCGTTTTAAGAGCCTTGGGAACACTTAAATATTCCAAAATTATGACCTCAAAGGAGGCTTTATCTCTCCTTTCAAGTGTTAGACTTGGGGTAAATTTGGGCATAATAAAAGAAACGGACCACAAAAAGATAAACGACATTATGTATTCAATCTTCCCCTCTGCTTTGTCTATGGCATATAACATCGAAAACCCCGCCGACAGAGATTTAAAGAGGGCAGAAGTTATTCAGGAAAAACTACGCTAAATCTTAAAGAAAGGATGGCGATATACTATGTTTGAACAAAAGCTTACACAACGAGCAAAAGAAGCTCTTCTTCTTTCAGAAGACTGCGCCAAAGATATGGGGCATAACTATATAGGAACTGAGCATATCCTTTGGGGGCTTTCCTCCGAGGGAGAGGGCATTGCCTCTAAGGTGCTGAGCGCAAACGGACTTACTCCCGAAAAAATAGAAGCCAAAATTGACATTATGATAGGGACTTCCGCTCCTCTCGGGGAAATAACAACTGGCTTTACCCCCAGAACGAAATCGGTTTTAGAGAGAAGCTATTCCGAGGCTATGCGCCTTTCTCACAACTATATCGGGACAGAACACATTCTTATTTCTCTTCTTCGGGAGGGGGAGAGCCTTGCTGTTAAAATCATTTCAGGCTCAGGAATAAGCGTTCAGAAAATTTACAGCGATATTATGAAAGCCTTAAACGAGGGTCAAGGGGAAGAAACTCCGACACCGCCTGAGCCGTCTCCTCAGGCAAGAAAGAGGGGTATGGGCAAAACCCCTACTCTTGAAAAGTTCGGCAGAAATCTTACCGAGGCTGCAAGAGATTTAAAGCTTGACCCTGTTATAGGACGGGACAGCGTTATCGAAAGAGTTGTCCAGATTTTATCCAGACGAACAAAGAATAACCCTTGTTTAATCGGGGAGCCCGGCGTTGGAAAAACCGCCGTTGCAGAGGGCCTTGCCCAAAAAATTGTTAAGGGGGAAGTTCCTGAAATTCTCAAAAATAAAAAGGTTATAACCCTTGATTTATCTTCAATGGTTGCAGGGGCAAAATACCGTGGCGAGTTTGAAGAAAGACTTAAAGCGGCGATGGACGAAATCAGAAAATCGGGAGACATTATTCTCTTTATTGACGAAATTCACACTCTCGTTGGTGCAGGAGCCGCAGAGGGCGCTATTGACGCCGCAAATATTTTAAAGCCTGCCCTCTCCCGTGGGGAAATTCAGGTTATCGGCGCCACAACCATAAACGAATACAGAAAATATATTGAAAAAGACGCGGCATTAGAGCGCCGTTTCCAGCCGATTACCTTAGATGAGCCAACAGAAGAAGAGTCCATCGAAATTCTTAAAGGAATTCGGGACAAATACGAGGCTCACCACAAGGTTACCATAACCGACAAGGCAATCGAGGCGGCAGTTAAGCTCAGCATCCGCTATATTCCTGACAGATTTCTTCCTGATAAAGCAATCGACTTAATTGACGAGGCGGCATCAAAAATAAGAATGAAAACTCTTACCGCTCCGCCAAACCTTAAAGAAATCGAAGAGGAAATAGAGGCGGTAAAAAAAGAAAAAGAATCTGCTATAACCACACAGGAATACGAAAAGGCTGCGGCTCTTCGGGACAAAGAAAAAGAGCTTTCAGAAAAGCTCAAAACCGCAAAAACCTCTTGGGAAAGTGAAAGCACTTCCAAAACAAAAGAGGTTACCCCCGAAGAAATTGCCGAAGTTGTTTCCCTCTGGACAGGCGTTCCTGTTAAATCTCTTTCCGAGGGAGAGGGACAGCGCCTTTTAAAGCTTGAAGAAACTCTCCATAACCGAGTTATCGGTCAGGATGAGGCGGTAGTTTCCATTTCCAAGGCAATCCGCCGAGGAAGAGTCGGTCTTAAAGACCCGAAACGCCCAATCGGCTCGTTCATTTTCTTAGGCCCTACGGGTGTCGGCAAAACAGAGCTTTCAAAGGCTCTTGCAGAGGCGATGTTCGGGGACGAGGATGCTCTTATCCGCTTTGATATGTCAGAATATATGGAGAAGCACACCGTTTCAAGACTGGTTGGCTCGCCTCCTGGCTATGTTGGATATGACGAGGGCGGTCAGCTTACGG
>JAZSPE010000012.1:0-1763 GCA_045537265.1 Clostridia bacterium
TTGGCAAGGTCGCGGAGAGCCTTTATGTTGCTCTGAGCGGTGGCTTCGAGAGGTTCCTTGGTTCTCTTTGTGGGAAGAGTTTCAAAAATAAGATTTTTAAAGGCCTCTCTGACTTTTTCGTAGTCGTTATTGTTGATTGCCGACTCAACAATGCTCACTTTTCCTCTTTCAATAGTAAAGAAAGGAGCGTAAGGGTGGTAAGCAGGAAGATTCTTCTCTGCAAGGGTAAGGATTTCTTCGTATATTTCCTGTATATTTATAATTTCCTCTTTGGCATAGGCAAAAAGACGGCTGTGCCATGGAGAGGCTTCAAATTTTTCGCATTTATAATCAAGGGCAGAATTATTAAGCCACTTTGCAGGATGTGCCATACTTCTCGCAAAGGTTAAAAGGCTTAAAATTATGGCTCTGAGTTTCGCGTCGGTCTTATCTGAGCCGTGGCTTAAAACAAGGCTCTTAAAAGATGGAAGTCGGTCAATATTTTCATAAAACCGAGACAAAACGGTGTCAAGAGCCATATCCGTCAGTGTTTTGTTTTCAACCTCGGAAATTATGGAGAAGTCAACGGGAAGGTCCGTGTGATGAATGTTCCCTTTTATAACTTCAAGGCAGAAAGAATGAATTGTGGAAATATTTGCACTGCCCATTAACATTCTCTGCTTTTTAAGATGTGCA
Organism: Clostridia bacterium; assembly: GCA_045537265.1. Lineage (GTDB taxonomy): Bacteria > Bacillota > Clostridia > Monoglobales > Monoglobaceae > SIG454. The sequence goes on from JAZSPE010000012.1 coordinate 676, forward strand.
TTTTTGGGGTTTTTCAAAAACTCCTGATTGATGGCGTTGGCGATTTTTCTTTTCATCTCTGCCGCCGCCGCTTCTGTATATGTAAGAATTAAAAGTTCGTTTACCGAGGTGGGATTTTCCTCGTCTAAAATCTTCTCAATGACGCGCTGAACTAAAACAGCAGTCTTTCCTGAGCCTGCTGCCGCTGAAAGGAGAATGTTCTCCCCGTTATAGCTTATTGCCTCTTTCTGAGAAGGGGTAAATTCCATTTAATCCACCTCGAATTCTTTATGGTTTAAATAGGCGAAGTCGCCCTCGTCCTTAAAGTCGAATATAAGCTTCCTTGCCCTAAGGAGCTGGAAGTCTTTTTGCCCGTTCTTCTTTGCACCATATTTGACATCTCCCACAATGGGGCAGCCAAGATGGGCAAAGGATACGCGGAGCTGATGGGTTCTGCCTGTTAAAAGCTCTGCCCAGACGCCGTCCTCTGTGACTTTATAAGAGGTTACGGCAAGGGACGCGCCTTCTGTTTTTTTCTCTGAGAAGAAAACCTTGTTTTGAGCGCTGTCCTTTTTGATATAGCCTCTTATAACCCCCTCTTTTTCAGGGAGAGGGCGGTCAGTTTTAAGGAAATAAAATTTCCGTATTTCCCGGTTTCTGATTTTCTCGTTAAAAAAGCGGAGAGCCTTTGCGTTCTTCGCGCCGATAACAAGGCCTGAGGTGTTCCTGTCTATGCGATGGCAAAGAGCAGGAGAAAAAGTGTTTTCCATAAGGGGATTATACTCCCCTTTTTTGTATAAATAAGAAAGAATAGAGTTTATGAGGCTGTCCTCTCCATCGTGAGCGCAGATTCCTGAGGGCTTGTCGCAGATTATAATATTCTCGTCTTCATAAACGATGTTTGGCTCCTTAGCCGAAAGAAGAAAAAGAGGAAGCTCTTTCTCCGCAGGGAAAAATTCGTCGTTTACATACGCCTCAATAACGCTTCCCTCAGAGAGAAAAGCGTCTTTTTGGGGGTGTTTGCCGTCAAGACGGATTTTCTTCTTCCGAAGCCATTTATAAATAAGACTTTCGGGAAGATGCTTAAAATATTTAATTAAAAACTTGTC
>JAZSPE010000117.1:0-2711 GCA_045537265.1 Clostridia bacterium
TTCGGCAAAAGCAGTGAAAATTATATAAAAATGTATGAAAGCGGAATCATTGACGCAAGTTTTGACGGAGAAACCGAGCTTGAAGAAGAATATGGCTTTACCTCATTTGGCGGCGAGTCAAAAGAGCCGAAAAAGGTTTATGAGGAAGTCCTTAGGGCAATCCAAAAAGCCAAAACCGAGGGCTTTAACGATGAGGAAATAAAGCGTATTAAAAAGGCCGTTTTAAGCGACGATATAAGAATGTATAACAATATGGAAAACATAGGCAACACCTATATAAAATCCCTTATGAAAGGGATGAATCCTCTTGATTATAAGAAGGCAACCGAGGAAATTGACAAGGAATATTTGATGAACCGTCTTAATGAGCATTTTGACACGGAAAACTGCGTTTTGTCAGTTGTTTATCCTGTTTAAGGAGGAAAAAGGATGGAAAATATTGTTTCATTCCCAAAATTAGGGCTGACTTTTGAATTAAACAGAGTGGCATTTACTATTTTCGGCGTGGATATAATGTGGTATGGAATTCTGATTGGCATTGGAATAATCCTTGCCCTTTCCTATGCCCTTTATGAAGTCAAGAAAACAGATTTATCTCAGGACGACCTACTCAATATGGTTTTAATCGCCCTGCCTGTTTCGGTTATTGGGGCAAGGGCCTATTATGTCATCTTCAACTGGGATGCATATAAAGACAACCTTATGGAAATTTTCGCAATAAGAAATGGTGGAATCGCAATCTATGGCGCTATTATTTCGGCGGCAATCGTCGTCCTTTTATACTGCAAAATAAAGAAGATAAATATTGGGATACCTTTTGATATTCTGGCGGTAGGTCTGCCTCTTGCTCAGGCGATAGGAAGATGGGGGAACTTTATAAACTGCGAGGCTTATGGGGGAGAAACAACTCTTCCCTGGGGAATGTCTATCGCCCCATACATAAATTTGGTCCACCCCACTTTTTTATATGAGTCACTGTGGAATGTCCTCTCGGTTGTATTCGTGCTATTTGCGAAAAAGCATAAAAAGTTTGAGGGCGAGCTGTTTTGCATTTACCTTATCTGGTATGACATCGGAAGATTCTGGATAGAGGGCCTTCGTGCAGATTCGCTATACTTAGGGGTTTTCAGAGTGTCGCAAATCGTGGCATCTTTAACTGTTGTCCTCGGCGCATTTATAATAATTTATCAAAGAAGAAAAAACAAAACTGTGTAGGAAAACCTGCACAGTTTTTCTTTATATAAAATTATAAAAATGTGTTGAAATTCACTTAGAAAAAGTGTATAATAAAAGGATAGAATGGAGGGGTATGCTTGGCGGTTATAAGCAAGGAAGAAATAAGCCTTCAAAAGGACTTTATAAATAAAATTTATGATATAAACAGCCGAAAAGATGCAAGGCCTCTTGCCTTTGTTGAAACCTATGGCTGTGCCCAGAATTTTAACGACAGCGAGAAAATCTGCGGTATGCTTTCCGATATGGGATATGGCTTTACCGAGGACAAGCTTTCGGCAGATATTATAATCTATAACACCTGTGCTGTCCGTGAAAATGCAGAAAAGAGGGTTTACGGAAATATCGGCGCAATTAAGAATATCAAGAAGAAAAAGGAAAATCTTTTACTTGGTGTTTGCGGATGTATGGTCCAGCAAAGCGCCATTGCGGAAAATGTCAAAAAAAGATATCCTTATGTTGATATGATTTTCGGGACACACGCTCTTTACCGTTTCCCTGAAATTTTATATAATGCCTTAAACGAAAAAAGAGTTTTCGATGTGGAAAATTCAGACGGGGCAATCTGCGAGGATATTTCCTGCCACCGCGATGCGCCACCTCTTGCGAAAATCCCCATTATGTATGGTTGCAACAATTTCTGCACATATTGTATCGTCCCTTATGTTCGTGGCAGAGAGCGAAGCCGAAAGATGGAAAACATCTTGGCAGAGATAAGGCAGGTTGCGGAGGAAGGCTATAAAGAAGTTATGCTTCTTGGTCAGAATGTAAATTCTTATGGCAATGATTTTGAGGACGGAACAACTTTTGCAGGGCTACTTAAAGAGGTTTGCAAAATAGAGGGAATTGAGAGAATAAGATTTATGACCTCTCATCCGAAAGATATTTCCGACGAGCTTATTGATGTTATGGCAAGTGAGGAGAAAATCTGCAAACAGCTTCACCTTCCTGTTCAGTGCGGATCAAGCAGAGTTTTAAAGCTTATGAACAGAAAATACACCAAAGAGCAGTATCTTGAAACAATCCAAAAAGTCAGAGAGAAAATGCCTGAGATTGTTCTTACAACGGATATAATTGTTGGCTTTCCGGGGGGAACTAATGAGGACTTTGAGGAAACCATTGATGTTTTGAAGAAAGTTCGGTATGACACGATTTTTTCATTTATCTATTCAAAGCGCATAGGAACTCCTGCGGCAACAATGGAAGACTGCCTCACGGAAGAAGAAAAGCATAAAAACTTTGATAGACTTTTAGAGGTGCAAAACCAGATTTCCAAAGAGAAAAATGATGAGTATCTCGGAAAGATTGAGAAAGTTCTGGTTGAGGGAGAGAGCAAAACCAATCCCGATACTTTAAGCGGAAGAACAGACGGCGGAAAAATCGTAAACTTCAAGGGAGACACATCTTTAATCGGCAAGATTATAGATGTTAAGATAACAAAAGCACAGACCTGGTCATTATCAGGAGAAATGGAGAAA
>JAZSPE010000065.1:0-2294 GCA_045537265.1 Clostridia bacterium
GTAAAAAAAGGCTTTGACCTTGAGATGCTTAAAGCCGTTTCCGATGCCGTTAATGTCCCTGTTATTGCGTCAGGTGGGGCAGGGTGCATAGAGGATTTTACCACCCTTTTTAAAACTCTTCCAAAGGTTGATGCAGGTCTTGCCGCATCAATTTTCCACTTTGGCGAGGTTAGTATCCCTGACCTTAAAGAAGCTCTTAAAAAAGAAAATATCCCAGTAAGAATTTAAAGGAGAATTATTATGATAAACATAGATAATCTTAAGTTTGACGATAAGGGGCTTATCCCTGCCATCGTTGTTGACAGCATTTCAAAAAAGGTTTTGACTCTTGCATATATGAATCGCGAGAGCCTTGAAATCTCTATGAAGGAGGGAAAAACCTGTTTCTTCAGCCGTTCACGAAAGGAGCTTTGGCGCAAAGGCGAAACAAGCGGAAACTTCCAGCATATTGTTTCAATAACTGCCGACTGCGATAATGACGCTCTCGTTGTTATGGTTGAAAAAGACGGCCCTGCCTGCCACAAAGGCACAGACTCCTGCTTTACTTCTCCTCTTTGGGAGAGCGAAGAATTATCCGAATTTTCTTTGGCGAGCTTAATGACACTTATAGAGGGCAGAAAGACCGACAAAAAAGAGGGGTCATACACCACCTATCTTTTTGAAAAGGGCATTGACAAAATCCTTAAAAAAGTTGGGGAAGAGTCAACCGAGGTTATTATCGCCGCAAAGGATAATGACAAAAAGGAAATAGTTTACGAAATTGCTGACCTTTGCTATCACATTATGGTTTTAATGATTGAAATGGGCATTTCTCTTGAAGACATCCACCGTGAGCTTGCATCCCGTCATGTTATTGATAAAAAAATCAAGCAGGAGAAGATGACAAAATGATAAGAGCGGATTTTCACACTCACACTATCTTCTGTGACGGAAAAAACACTCCCGAGGAAATGGTCCTCTCCGCAATAGATAAGGGTCTGTTGGTTTTAGGCTTTTCCGCCCACTCCTATATGCCCACCGAAGAGGAATGGTGCATAAAAAGGGAGAAAGTTTCAGATTATATAAATGAAATTTTATCTCTTCGGGAAAAATATAAAAATAAAATCAATATTCTTTGCGGAGTGGAAATGGACTATTTTTCCGAGATGCCAACCGAGGACTTTGATTACCTCATAGGCTCTGTTCACTATGTTATGAAAAACGGAGAGTATATTCCCGTTGATGCAAAGCCTCATATTTTAGAGGATGCAAGAGACCGATTTTTCGGGGGGGATATTTATGCCCTTTGCGAAGAGTATTATAAAAATGTTGCCGATGTTATAAACAAAACCAAGGCAGACATTATCGGGCACATTGACCTTATCGCCAAATTTAACGAAAACGGAGAGCTTTTTGACGAAAATCATCCTCGATATATAAAGGCGTATAAGCGTGCCGTAGATACTCTCATAAAGCACGATGTTCCCTTTGAGGTTAACACGGGGGCAATCTCAAGAGGCTATCGCACCACCCCTTATCCTTCGGCGAAAATCCTTGAATATATCAAAGATAAGGGCGGACGGGTTATTTTAAACAGCGACAGCCACAATAAAGATACTCTGGGCTTCGAATTTTCCAAATGGGAAGAATATATAAAGGATATGGGCTTTGATATTTAAAAGCCCTCTTTTATATGTATTTGTCTTGACAAAAAGGAAATAATTGTTTATAATAGATTGGATATAATTTACCCCAAAACAGAAAGGGACGAATGATATGTTTTTCGAGAATAAATACAGAACTCATACCTGCGGAAGTGTCAGCGAAAATGACATCGGTAAGGAAATCCGTGTTGCAGGTTGGGTTGAAAATATAAGAGACCACGGCGGGGTTATGTTTGTTGACCTTCGCGACCAGTATGGCACAGTTCAGATTGTCGCTTATGATGACAATCTTCTTTTGGGTGTAACCAAGGAGTCAACTATAACTGTTACAGGAACTGTTGTTAAAAGAAGCGAAGACACAATCAACGACAAAATCGCAACAGGAACTGTTGAAGTTGACGCAAAGGCAATTGAGATTTTAGGAAAGGCACAGCCTCTTCCATTTGAGCCTCAATCATCTCTTGAAACAAAAGAGGATGTTCGTCTTAAATACCGTTATCTTGATTTAAGAAACAAGAAAGTTCACAACAATATCGTTTTAAGAAGCGAGATTATTGCATTTCTTCGCAAAAAGATGACAGAAATGGGATTTTTGGAAATCCAGACTCCTATTCTTTCCGCATCATCTCCTGAGGGCGCAAGAGACTATCT
>JAZSPE010000091.1:0-4974 GCA_045537265.1 Clostridia bacterium
TGCCTGTGCATCTGGCGACCTTGATCCGTCGCATGTTCTTTTGGCAATAGGTCTTCCTCATGAGATTGCTCATGGTTCACTCAGAGTAACCTTCGGGGACAGCAGCACAATGGAAGATGCAAAATATATTGCTGACTCACTTGCCACAATTGTTACAAGACTTCGTGAAATGTCGCCTCTTTATGAAGATGCGGTTAAATCAGGGAAAGCATAAGAAAGGAAAGATAGATATGTATAGCGAAAAAGTAATGGATCATTTTACTAACCCAAGAAATGTTGGTGAAATTGAAGATGCAAACGCAATTGGAAATGTTGGAAATCCAAAATGCGGAGATATAATGAAAATATATATGAAGATTAACGATGAATCAGAGGTTATTGAAGAGGTTAAATTCAAGACCTTTGGTTGCGGTGCGGCTGTTGCCACATCAAGTATGGCAACTGAAATGGTTAAAGGGAAAACCATCGAAGAGGCTCTTGCAGTAACCAATGTTGCTGTGGCTGAAGCATTGGATGGTCTTCCACCAGTTAAAATGCATTGCTCTAACCTTGCTCAGGAGGCAATTCATAGCGCTATTGCAGACTATTATAACCGCAAAGGAATTGACCCGACAGGTATAGTTGGATGCAACGGATGTTGCGAGGCTTGCCATGGCCACCACGACGAAGAAGAGGAATAATCCTATGAGGGAAAAGGTTGTCATAGGTTTATCCGGCGGTGTCGACAGCAGTGTTGCGGCGGCACTCCTTTTGGAGAAAGGCTATGAAGTAATCGGTGTTACAATGCGTCTCTGGGGCAGTGAAGATGTTGAAGGCTCTTGCTGTTCATTCTCGGCGGCAGAAGATGCAAAAAATGTGGCGGATAAGCTTGGAATTGAGCATATCGTTATGGACTTCCGCGAGGAGTTCGACGATAAAGTCATAAGCTATTTTGTTGACGAATACGAAAAAGGAAGAACTCCAAACCCTTGCATTGCTTGCAATAAGCATCTTAAATTTGACCATCTTTTGAAAGAGGCGAAACTTTTGGGGGCAAAGTATATTGCGACAGGACACTATGCCAAGGTTGAGTTTAATGAAGCAACAAAAAGATATGAACTTAAAATGGCGGAGAATTCTGCCAAGGACCAGACATATGCACTATATAATCTAACACAGGAACAGCTATCTCATGTTTTGATGCCTCTTGGCGAACTTGAAGACAAGGCTAAAACCCGTGAAATTGCGGGAAAATATGGCCTTGTAACTGCGAAAAAACCTGATAGTCAGGAGATATGTTTCGTTCCTGACAACGATTATGCAGGGTTTATAAAGCGCAGAACAAAGAAAGACTATCCCCAAGGGACATTTGTTGATACAGACGGAAACATTTTAGGGGAACATAAAGGGATTATTCATTACACTGTGGGACAGAGAAAAGGCCTCGGTGCCTTTGGAAAGCCTATGTTCGTACTTAAAATTGACAGTGAAAACAGAAATATTGTTTTAGGGGAAAAAGGAACAGAGTTTTCCGATAGTTTGCTCGCTGAAAAACTTAACTTTATTTCTGTAGAAAAGGCAAAAGATAATATGAAAGTTTTCGCTAAGGTACGATATAGCGCGAAACCTGCACCGGCAGAGCTTTTAGTAATGGATGAAGAAACTGTTAAAGTTGTTTTTGATACGCCTCAAAGGGCGATAACTCCCGGACAGGCTGTGGTGTTTTATAGTGAGGATAAAAGTGTTATCGGCGGTGGAGTTATTAAATAAAGGAGCCTTTAATGGACTTTTTAAAAACAAGACAAGAAATAATTGAAAATAGATATAAAGGGCTTAATGCAAAACAAAAAGAAGCGGTTTTCACAACTGAGGGACCGCTACTTGTTTTAGCAGGCGCAGGCTCAGGAAAGACCACGGTTATAATTAACCGTATTGCCCATTTGATTGAATACGGCAGAGCGTATTTCGATACTGCAATGCCTCAGATTTCCGATGAGGAAATTGAGGTGCTTTCTTGGTATGCAAAGGGCGAGGTTGACGAAATCCCTGAGAGTATGGAAGAATTTTTAAAGGTTTCTCCTGTTTCGCCATATAATATTTTAGCAATTACCTTTACAAATAAAGCGGCGGCAGAGCTTAAAACGAGACTTGCAAAAAGGCTTGGTGGCGAAGCGGACTACATAATGGCAAGTACATTCCATTCTGCTTGTGTTAAGATTTTGCGCCGTGATGCAGACAAAATTGGATATGACAGAAGCTTTAATATTTTTGATACGGCAGACGCGCAGACAGTTATCAAAGAATGTATGAAAGAGCTTAATATTGACAGCAAGAACTTTTCGCCAAAAGTTTTTTCTGCGGTTATAAGCAGAGCGAAAGACTCCCTTATGACTCCAGAAGCCTTTATTAAAGAAGTCGGAAAAGATTTTTTCGGGGAAGTTGCGGGAAAGGTTTATGCTCTTTACCAAAGTAAACTCAAAAGTTACAATGCCTTTGATTTTGATGATTTAATTGGCTGCACAGTTAAGCTATTTGAAGAAAATCCCAAAGTTTTGGAATATTATCAAAATAGGTTTAAATACATATTGGTTGATGAGTATCAGGACACAAACCACGCTCAGTATAGACTGGTCAGCCTTCTTGCTGGAGAAAGTAAAAATCTCTGCGTTGTTGGGGACGATGACCAGAGTATTTACAAATTCCGTGGGGCAGACATAAGTAATATTTTGGGATTTGAAAATGAATTTTCCAATGCTAAAATTATAAAGCTTGAAGAAAATTATCGCTCAACGGGAAATGTTCTGTCCGCTGCCAATGAGGTTATTAAAAACAATAAGGGCAGACGCGGAAAAGAACTTTGGACCAAAAATGAACAGGGAGAAAAAATTACCCTGTATAGAGCCGAGGACGAGCGGGATGAAGCAAAATTTATAACAGAAGAAATAAATAAGCTTACCCAAAACGGTGGAAGCTTTAACGATATTGTTGTTTTATACAGAATGAATGCCCAGTCCCGAGTTATAGAAGATGCGCTTTTGCATAATGCGATTCCTTATAGAGTTTTGGGTGGACTTCGTTTCTATGACCGAAAAGAAATCAAGGATTTAACAAGTTATCTCCGTCTTATTCAAAACAGCGGAGACAATATTGCTTTAAAGCGTATTATAAATGAGCCAAAGCGAGGGATTGGCGATACAACTATTGAGAAAATCGAAAATATTGCCCGTAATGAAAGTAAAAGTATGTATGAAATATGCCTTAGCTGCGGGGAATACGAGGATTTATCCAAGGCAAAGAATAAACTAATTGGCTTTACTGATATAATCGAAAGCCTTAAAAACACTTTGCACGGGGAAGAAAGCCTTGAAAAATTTGTTGAGGCAGTCATAAATAAAAGCGGAATGATAAGTGCGTTAGAGCTTGAAAAGTCCGTTGAAAATCAGACCAGAATTGAAAATATCAAGGAATTTTTATCCATGGTTGTTGAGGCGGTTAAAAATAACCCTGAGACAACTCTTGAAACGCTTCTTGAAGATATTTCCCTTATATCTGACATTGATAACTATGACGAGTCTGCGGAAACGGTTACACTTATGACCCTTCATAGTGCGAAAGGTCTTGAGTTTCCGGCTGTATTTTTAGTAGGTCTTGAAGAAGGGATTTTTCCTGGAATGAGGTCTATGGAATCCGAAGAGGAGCTGGAAGAAGAAAGACGCCTTTGCTATGTTGGAATAACCAGAGCCAAGAAACGACTTTTCATAACTCATGCAAGATGCAGAACACTGTTCGGCTCAACGAGATATGAAACCGAGTCAAGATTTATCGGCGAAATATCCGATGGCCTCTTGGATAAACAATATCCCAAAAAGGCGAAAGCTACTTTTGGTGGCTTTGATACAAGAGGAACGGCGCCAAAAGTTTCGTTTGATAAAGGAAGCTCTAATCTTGGGCAGACCCGTGAGGCGACTAAAAAGGCGAACTTTGAATCCTTCTCTGAGGGAGATAAGGTTGCCCATACTGCTTTTGGTAGCGGCATTGTTAAAAGCGCAAAGCCAATGGGTGCAGACTTGTTCCTTATAATTGATTTTGAGGGAGTTGGCGAGAAGAAACTTCTTGCTTCATACACCGGAGACAAACTTAAAAAGGTGTGATTTTATGTACGGTGATTTTGCAAAACTCTATGAAGAATTACAAGACATAAACTATATTGCTTTTGCGGACTATATTGAGGCAATTTTTGAGAAAGAGAAGGTTTCCCCAAAACTTGTTCTTGATTTAGCCTGCGGAACGGGAACCCTGACCTCTATTCTGGCAAAAAGAGGCTACGACATGATAGGGGTTGATATGTCTTGCGAAATGCTTAATATTGCAAGAGAAAAGGCAATGGAAGAGAATTTGGATATTCTTTATCTTAATCAGGATATGACAGATTTTGAGCTTTATGGGACTGTTGATGCCATAATCTGCACGCTTGACGGAGTTAATTATCTCACAGAGGACGGCGAACTTGAAAAAATGCTTTCTCTTGCGAAAAACTATCTCAATCCAGACGGAATAATGATTTTTGATATAAATACAGAGTATAAATTAAGCAAGATTTTGGGCAACAATACTTTTGTAAACGAAGAAAAAGGTATTTTTTATGTCTGGCAAAACGAGTATGACGAAAAGGATAAAATTTGTTATTTCAGACTGGACTTTTTTGAGAAAAATGTGGAAAGCTATAACAGATATACGGAGGAACAGGCAGAAAGAGCGTATAGCGAAAAGGAAATACTTGACGCTTCGAAAAAATGTGGACTTAGCGTTTCGAAAGTATATGACGAGCTTAAATTTTCTCCGCCAAAAGCGGATACACAGCGATGCTTTTTTGTATTAAGAAAAACAAGCTAAAAGGATGATTGATATGAAAAACTGTGAGAAACCCATTGGTTTTTTTGACTCCGGGGTTGGGGGTATAAGTGTTCTTCGTAAATAAGTCGGATCGTAGCCATG
>JAZSPE010000221.1:0-2971 GCA_045537265.1 Clostridia bacterium
TATTAAAAGCGGATTTTAACATATCCCTTTTAGAAATATAAATTTTTAAAGAAAGAGTGATAAAAATGCCATTAGAACTTGGAATTGACATTGGAACATCTAACACAATAATATGCTCAAAGGATCATATAATCCTTGATGAACCGTCTGTTGTTGCAATAAGCGAAGTAGACGGAACAGTTGTTGCTGTGGGATCAGAAGCTAAGGAAATGCTTGGAAGAACCCATAAGAACCTTTGCGCAATAACACCTGTTAAAGAGGGCGTTATCGCAAACTTTGACACAACAACAGCTATGCTTAAAGCTTTCGTGAAGAAGGCAACAAAAAATTCTTTTCTCCGCCCTGTTGTTGTTATGGCAATCCCTGCTTGCGTAACAGAGGTTGAAAAGAGAGCTATTAAGGAAGCCGGAATGAGCGCAGGCGCTAAAAAGGTTTATTTGATTGAAGAACCTATGGCGGCTGCAATCGGCGCAGGTATCGAAGTTTCAAGACCGGTTGGCTCTATGATTGTTGATATCGGCGGCGGCGTAACAGAGATTGCTGTAATTTCTCTCGGTGGAATTGTTGTTTCTGATTCTGTTAAAGTTGCAGGAAACAGCTTTGACGAGGATATTATTGCATATATGAAGAGAAAATATAATTTGAGCCTCGGCGCAATAACCGCAGAAGAAGTTAAGGTTCAGATTGGGTCTGCTTGTCCTATGAAGGATGAACTCAGAATGGAAGTTCATGGTCGCGACAGCGTTTCAGGTCTTCCTAAGAATGTATCTGTTGATTCATCAGAAATCCGTGAGGCGATTTCAGAAAGCCTTGAAATGATTATTGACGGAATCAAGGCAGTTCTTGAGAAAACTCCACCTGAACTTGCAGCAGATATCTATGAAACAGGTATCGTTTTATCAGGCGGCGGGGCAACATTAAGAGGCCTCGGCATGCTTATAAACAAGAACATTGACATTCCTGTTTACATTGCGGAAGAACCAATGCACTGCGTAGCATTAGGCACAGGCAGAGCGGCTTCTAACGCTAAGGAAATGAAGAACATATTTTTAGGTGAATAAGACCTAATCGGAGAGATTTAAATGAGAAAGCTTTTCGGGAACAGAATTTTTGTTCTCCTTCTTACAATAACAATATCGGTAAGTGTTGTTTTAGGGGTTATCAACGCAACAAAAACCAAGTCAACCTTTATGGGTAATGTTGCAATGGTGGTTATAACCCCTCTTTCCGATGCCTGCACATGGGTAGGCAGGAAGGTTTCGGGCTTTTTCGGCTATTTCGGAGATATAGATGAGCTCCGTCAAGAGAACGAAAAGCTGAAAAGTGAGAAGAAAGAACTTGAAGCGAGAATAAGGAAAAGCGAAGGGGCAGACAGAGAAAATAAAGACCTTCGCGCCCTCCTTGAACTTTCCGAAGCCTATCCGAGTTTAGAGCTTGTAAGCGCAGAGGTAATTTCAAGAAGTGCATCAAACTGGTATGAAAGCTTTATTATTGACAAAGGGACGGCGGACGGCCTTAAAATAGGTCAGGGCGTCATCTCAGGGGAGAATGTCCTTCTTGGAAGAATAAGTGATTTAGGCTCAACCTGGGCAAGAGTGACAGTTCTTACAGACTCAGGCCATAGCGTGAGCGCAAAAGTTATCCGCTCAGGCGATTTAGGGATTGTTGAAGGGGATTTGTCCCTTTCAAAAGATGGCCAATGCAGGCTCTCTTTCATCTCTAAAAACAGCGATATAGTGGTGGGCGACTATCTTGAAACCTCAGGCCTTGGGGGAGTTTATCCAAAAGGCATTGAAATCGGCAAAGTTATAGAAATAAAGCCGGAAGTTCAGGGGATTTCTCAATATGCAATTGTTGAAACATCTGCTGAAATTGAGACCGTTTCAAAGGTTATGATAATAACAAATAACCCGGCAGAGAACACAGCGGTAGGCGAAGAATAGAAGGAGAGGATACTATGAGAGTAACATACCATGCAGTATATCTCTTCCTGGCAGCAATGCTTTCAACTACGCTTTTTACTGCTCTTGAGCTTTTTGGCGTATGCCCTAATCTTTTTATAATCTACATCGTCTTTGCAGGGTTTTATGTTTCCAAAACGGAAGCAATCTGGCTTGGTCTCATTTTTGGCTTTGTCTATGATATAATCGTAGGGGCAAGTGTAGGGCTTAACGGAGTTTTATATATGTTTGCCTGCTTTTTGGTGGTTGTATCCTGCGAGAATGTCATAAGACGAAACAACGCCCTTGTAACATTTATTTTTGTTGCTATTTGGACTGCGGTTTTAGAGGGGATTAACGCCATGTTTGGTCCCGTCAGCGGAGTATGGCCTGCAATTAGAATTATTTTGGTTGAAATTTTTTATAACGGCGCATTAGCGGTTATTTTATATCTTGCCTTAAAAAGAATATATGAGAGGCTTTACGATAACGAAAAAAGGTGAATGGTTTGGAAAACAGAAATCTGCGTCACAGATATATAATATTGGGTGCGTTTCTTCTTAGTTTTGTGATTGTCTTTACCGTGGTGCTTTTTAATCTCCAGATTGTAAACGGCGAAAACTATCGGGAAAACATTATAAACCAGACAGAACGCGCATATCCCATAAAGGCGTCAAGAGGGGAAATTCTTGATGCTTATGGGCGTCCTATGGTTACAAACCGAATGGGCTATTATATAAGAATTCAGGATGTTTCTGTTTCCGACAACAAAGTTAATGAGACCATTGCGGTCTTACTTGGAATTATGAAAGAGAACGGGGAAGAATTTTTAGACGAATTCCCTATAAAAGGCGAGCCTCTTGATTTTGTCTTTGAAAATTCAGAGGACGAGGCGAAAAAAATTAAAGAGTGGAAAAAAGAAAACGGCTTTAAAAATAGTGACAGTATAAATAAAATCCTCGACAGCCTCGCTGAAAAATACGGAGTGGACGAGAGCTATACAGGGGAAACAAGGCGAAATATTATCGCCA
>JAZSPE010000114.1:0-3021 GCA_045537265.1 Clostridia bacterium
TGCAAGAGGCGGATTTAAGCATCATACAACTGTTGCAAACGGCCATGTTAAGAGCATTCTTGAAGAAGCGTTCAAATATTATCTTGGCTACGATGTTGTTTCTATAGAGGGTTAATTATGATAGTTGGCGGTCTTGATATAGGAACAAGCGGATGTAAAATAGTCCTTTATGATGAAAAAGGAACTTTTTGCGGAAGCTTTTATAAAGAATATGATGTCAAGCGCTCAAAAGGCTTACACGAGATAGACGCAGAGGAAATCTTTGCGTCTGTCTGTGATGTTTTAAAGAGTGCTTCAAGCAAAGAAATTGCTTCTATTGCGGTAACAAGCTTTGGGGAAACCTTTACAATGCTTGACGAAAATGACAAGCCTTGTGCTCCTTCAATGCTTTATACTGACCCAAGAGGAAAGGAAGAATGCAAAATCTTGACTGATAAGTTCGGCGCAGAAGAACTTGCAAGAAAGACAGGGGCAATGACCCACGAAATGTATTCCCTTCCTAAAATTATGTGGATTAAGAAGAATATGCCTGAGAACTATAAAAAGGCAAAGTGCGTTCTTTTAATGCAGGACTATATTGTTTATATGCTTTCAGGAAAGCGTCAGATTGACTATTCTTTGGCGGCAAGAACAATTTGTTATGACATTAAAAATCGCAAATGGGCAAAAGAAATCTTAGATTTCTGCAATATAGACGAAAATCTTTTGTCAACTCCTGCTCCATCGGGAACAGTTGCAGGAACAATCAAGAAGGAAATGGCTGAAAAACTTGGTCTTTCTGAAGATGTTAAGATTGTTTCAGGTTGCCATGACCAGATTGCGGCAATGACTGGGGCAAACGCCTTTGCGTCTGATGAGGTTATGGACGGAACAGGAACAGTTGAATGTGTGCCTGTTATAATGGAAGATTTACCAAAGGATTATTCGCTTTACGAAAAGGGCTTCTCTATGGCAGAACATATTAACGGCAAATATGCTTGTTATGTGCTTTCTTATGCAGGCGGAGCAACATTAAAATGGTATAGAGATAATTTCTCAGATAAATCCTATGCTGAGCTTGATAAAATGGTAAAGGATGAGCCTTGCGATTTGATGATTATGCCTCATTTTGCAGGGGCTGCAACTCCTTATATGGATTCTTCTTCAAAAGCGGCTATGATTGGCCTTACCTTTGAGCATGGCAAAGAGGATATCTATAAAGCGCTCATGGAAGGAACAGCATATGAAATTATGCTTAACCTTGAAATTTTAGGCGAATATGGAATTGCTCCTAAAATGCTTATAGCAACAGGCGGTGGCGCGAACTCTGATGTTTGGCTCCAGATTAAAGCGGATGTTTTAAACACATCTGTTTCCGCTCTTGATGGAAGCGAAATCGGCGGTGCCGGAACTGCATATCTTGCAGGAAAGGCTGTTGGAATTTTTGATGATAATACTCGTCTCTTAAAAGAGAGAAAAGTGTTCTATCCAAATGCCGAAAAGCACGAATTCTATAAAGAACAATTTAAGAAATATAAGAGAATTTACAGCGCAGTAAAGGGGGTTGAATGTAATGGAAATTAATCGTTACATAGGTCACTCAGCGCAGATTGCGGGCGTTGAGGAAGTTACTCTTGCCAAAGGCAAAGGAAAGGGAATGACTCTTCTTGAAATAAGAAACGGCAAAGGTCTTAATATTACACTTTCTGCTGACCGTGCTATGGATATTTCAAGAGTAAGCTTTAACGGCGACAATATGGGTTATTTTTCCCCATGTGGCTATGTTGCCCCTGCTTTTTATGATAAAGAGGGAAGCGGGTTTTTAAAGTCTTTCACTGCCGGCTTTTTAACAACCTGCGGTCTTACTGCTGTTGGTTCCCCTTGCACAGATGATGGCGAGGATTTACCGCTTCACGGAACAATTTCCAACACTCCTTGCGAAAGCTATTCTTACTATGAAACTGACGATGCTATCATCGTTGAAGCGTCAGTAAGAGATGCATCTATTTTTGGCAGAAAACTCATCTTAAAGAGAAAGTTTATCTGCTCTAAGAGTGAGAATGTCCTTGAAATTGAGGACTGTGTTGAAAACCTTGGCACAGAAAAAGCACCAACAATGCTTTTATATCATTTCAATATGGGTTATCCGCTTTTGTCAGAAAATTCTATCGTTAATGTCCCAAACAAAGGCGTTGTAGGAAGAACTGATAATGCTCAGGAAGATATTGAAAACGCTCTTAATATGGAAGTTCCTCAGGCAGGATACGAAGAAAAATGCTATTTCTATGATGTTTTAGAAAAAGATAATATCGCCTCTGTTGGAATTTTCAACCCTGATATAAAAAAGGGTGTTAAAATGTCTTATGACAAGAGCGCGCTTGATTATTTCGTTGAGTGGAAGATGATGGGCGAGAGCGACTATGTTTTAGGCTTGGAGCCTGCAAACTGTACTCCTGACGGCAGAGCTTTAATGCGCCAGGAAGGAACGCTCAAATTTATAGAACCAAAAGGATGCTATAAAACCAAAATACAACTTAAATTTACAGAATGTGAGGATGAAATAAAATGCTTGTAAACTTAAATGACATTGTTAAACTTGCGGAAGCAGGCAATTTTGCGTTAGGAACTTTTAATGGCCCTAACTTTGAAAGTATTAAGGCGGTTATCAATGCGGCAGAAGAACTTGACCAGCCGGTTGTTTTAACTCATGCACAGCTCCACGAAGATTGGAATCTTTGTACAATTGACGAAATCGGTCCTTTAATGCTCTTTATGGCTGACAAAGCAAAAGTTCCGGTTTGTGTTCATCTTGACCACGGTACAGATCTTGATTATATCAAGAGAGGCCTTGAAATCGGCTTTACATCCGTTATGTATGACGGCTCTGCAAAAAGCTTAGAAGAAAACGCTGCTAACACAAGCATCGTTGTTAAAATGGCTCACGCATATGATGCATCTGTTGAAGCTGAGGTTGGAAGCATGGGTGCTCGTGACTTAGGTAAAGTAAACGGTGGGGACGGAAGTATTCACACCGCCCCTGAG
>JAZSPE010000003.1:0-5474 GCA_045537265.1 Clostridia bacterium
CTACGATCCGACTTCATCTCCCGGGAGCATTTCAATAACCGCTCTTTCCTCTTCCGTTTTAAGAGGCGGGGGAAGAGTTTCTCCGCTTCCTATATAGTCTATCCGTCCCTTTTTGGAAAGCCTTAAAATAAGCCTTAACAAAAGACCTTTTATTTTTACGGTAACAAACTTCATGCCATTATCCCCTCCATATTTCTGCCGTTTTCAAGGTAAAGACGAGGGTTTATTATTCCGCCATAATCCTCCCCTAACCGTCTTTTCGTTATAAGCCCGACGCAAACATTATTCCAGCTTTCTCCCTCGCTTGTAAGGGTGTCTGCAACTATTGCATAAATCATATTTTCTCCGCAAAGAGTAGAAAAGGGAAGCATCCTCATCCCCTCTTTAAAAGCCTCGTCTATCCCTTTGCTTTCCTCAACGATTTCCCTTTCTTTTTCACTCAGTATGAGCTTTAACTTGTCATATTCTGCGACAAGGGCGCCTCTGTCGCTTATAGGGTCTTTAAGCTTACATCCTGTATCTAAAAAGACATTAATCTCGCATGTTTTGTTGTTATATGTAATCCCAAATCTTTTGATAAGGTCTTTCTCAAAGAGAGCCTCTTTCCGTTTTTGACTGTATATCCCAAGAAGCGTGTATGTAAGGGCAATCCCCAAAATCAAAACAAGAGGGCTCAGGTTAAGATAAACTCCGTTCCCTGAAACCACCGAGCCTACTGCCGTACCGAAATCAGTCAGGAAAATCAAGGCAAGAAGAATTCCGCCCAGGCTTAAATTAACCCCCATAAAAACGCCGAATCGTTTTAATGTATCCTTGAAATTATCTCCCCCAAAAACTAAATAGGAAATTCCAAAAAGGACAAAAATTTTTGAAAGAGCAGAATACAAAAAGCTTGTTTTGGGGAAAAACATAAAAACGGCATAGACTCCTCCAAGCCCTGCCCCTACGGCTGTTTTTAATATATTGATTTCTTTTTTGAGTAGCCTTTGAGTGATTATTAAAACTGCACTGTCCAATAAAAAATTGAACAAAAAAAGAGTGTCTGCATATATGGTGGGAGCCATCTCATCCCCTCCTTAGTTCATACACTCATTATAGCTTAAACACTATTCATATTTTGTCGTATTTTCGCAAAGGAAAAACAAAAAGCAGGTTGCTTTCGCAACCTGCTTTATTTTAATTAGTCATTCTTTTTTAAGAATACAGGAACATCTATTTCGTCATCATCAGAGAATCCGTTGAAAATTCCTGTCTTTGGCTTTGAAAAAGGTCTTTCAAAAGGCTTTTCAAAGGCCTGTTCTTCTGCCGGTGGTGTCAAAGTTTCAGTAACTGTATCTTCTGCCTTAGGAGCTTCTGCTCTGAGTTCTTCGATATTCTTTGCAATTCCTGCAAAAATTCCACCGTTTGAAGGAGTTATAATAGGCTCCTCTGTTTTTCTTTCGATAGAGTTAACTCCGCCGAGAGGTCTTTTCATAGGAGAAGGTCTTCCGCCTTCAAAGCCTGTTGCAATAACAGTGATTTGGATTTCATCGCCTAATGAATCGTCAATCATAGCACCGAGGATGATGTTTGCATCCTTATCAGCAGCTTCGTTAACAAGCTCGGATGCAGTCTGGATTTCCATAATTCCAAGGTCGCTTCCGCCTGTTACATTAATGATAATTCCCTTTGCGCCTGTTATTGTTGTTTCAAGGAGTGGGCTGTTGATAGCTTTAAGAGCAGCGTCATGAGCACGGTTTTCGCCTGTTGCTCTGCCGATACCCATATGAGCATAGCCTGTCCCCTTCATAATTGTCTTAACATCTGCAAAGTCGAGACTGATAAGGCCAGGTCTTGAAATAAGGTCAGAAATACCCTGAACGCCCTGTCTCAAAACTTCATCAGCAAGTCTGAATGAATCAACCAAAGAAGTCTTGTTCTCTGCAAGAGATAAGAGCTTGTCGTTTGGAATAACAACTAATGTATCAACCGCTTCTTTAAGTGTTTCAATACCTAAAATTGCGTTTTTACCTCTCTGTGGGCCTTCAAACCAGAACGGTTTGGTTACGATACCAACAGTTAAGATTCCCATTTCTTTTGCAATCTCAGCAACAACAGGAGCCGCACCGGTACCTGTTCCGCCGCCCATACCTGCTGTAACGAAAACCATATCTGTATCACGAAGAGCCTCCGCGATTTCGTCTCTGCTTTCTTCCGCTGCCTTATATCCGATTTCAGGAACAGCGCCTGCACCGAGGCCCTTTGTAACCTTTTCCCCAATCTGAATTTTGCTTGCAGCACTTGACATGCCGAGATCCTGCTTGTCCGTATTAACGGCAATAAATTCAACGCATTCTACACCGGCTTCAATCATTCTGTTAACAGCATTGTTACCGCCGCCGCCAACACCAACTACCTTAATTTTTGCTGGATTTGTTGCAACTGTATCAAATTCAAACAAAACCAATTCCTCCTTTTATTTCCCTTCTTGCTTTAACAATCATAGAAAACCATATTATTTTTTATTATACTATGGATTTTCAATTTTGTAAATACAATTTTGAAATTTTATTCATCAATTTCCGTTTCTTCCTGACTCTTTTCCGCCTCAATTCGCTTTAAGCGGAGATTTTTAACTCTTGTATATCTTTCAAAAAGGTATCTTCTTATATTGGAAAGGTTGTTAAATATTCTTACGCCGAAAACAACCACAACCGCAAGGCTTAGATCAATTCCAAGCTTGTTCCCCATAAATGTAAAGAGTATGGCAAGGAGAGCGTTGCTTATAAGCCCTGTCATAAACATTCCGACCTTAAACCGTTTTTCAAGGTTAGACCAGATTGCACCGAAGATTGTGTCAAGAGCGGCAAGAAGAGCCACCGCAACATAGGGGAGAGTGTCGTTGCTCAGATTATATGGCACGAAAAGACCGGCCAGAATTCCAAGCATAACAGCTATTGCAACTGTAATCATTTCTTCTCCTCCTCTTTAACCGTCTTTGCATATTCCATCTGGGTTGAGCCCAAGAATTCTTCTATTGTAAGCTTGTCCTTTTTCTCAACAGTTACGGAAATTCCGTAAATCTTTGTTGCCTCTTCCACAGCTCCTCCGTTTATGGTAAGAGCGCTTTCAAGATTTTTCGGATTTCCTATTGCTTTTATAACAAAAGGCGCTGCAACTCTGTCGCCGTTTACCATAATCGTCGGGCCTACACAGCGCACTTCACTCATGGCAACAATTCTTTCTCCGTTAACAGAGATTGCCTCTGCCCCTGCCGCTTTAAGCTCATTTATAAAGGTCCTTATATTAACATCGTGGACAATGCCATAGTTATTATAAAGTCCGCTTTCTTTCATTTCTTTTGTAAGCTCAACATCCTTTAAGGTAACTGTTACGCCTTTACCCGTAACCTTGGTAAGTCCTGCATAGAGCTCTGCCTTTGTGAGCTTTTCGTTAAGTACTGACGCATAGTCATCCCCCTGAGCCGCCTTGTTCCGAAAGGCCTCAATAATATCCGCCTGACTTGCAATCTCGATTTTGAGCTTTTCGTTTTTCTGAACTTCGTCAACATAATATTTTTCAAGAGTTGCTCTGTCCAATGTCTGTCTGTCTCTTATTTCGCTGTTCTTTCTTACACCTTTTAATTGCCATGTAAATGCAAACACCAAAAGGAATATAAGAATTGATATTGTAAATTCAAATGACCACTTTTTTCTAATCATTTTTGTTATCCTCCGTCTTTTCTTCTTCTGCCTTCTTCTCTTCTTCTGCTTTCTTTTCCTCTTCGAGCTTTTTCTTGGTTTCCTCGTCAACATAAGGGCGGACAACCGCTTCCTCCATTGTAAGGTCAAGCTCTACCTTTTCATAAGGGGAAATTTCGTCCTCAATAAGATGCGCGCAAACGCTCAGCTTATATTTGAAATCGTCATAAGTATCAAAACTTCCGCAATTTACGAAAATTCTGTCATCATAGTTGATTTTTATCCCTGTAAGCTTGGTAAAATCAAGAACTTTTACCTTTTCAATAGTTTTATTTTCTTCAAGAATAGTTAAGGTGTCGATACAGTTTTTAATTCTCTCGTCGCTTTCATTTTTCATATATGCCCCAACGGCAGGAGACTTTAGCTCAATCCCTTTGATTGTCATAACATTATATTTGTTATTCTCTTTGGAAAGTTCAAGAATTTTACCGCTATAATCAATGAGTGCATACTTTTTTCCACAGGCAATATAAGCTCTTGGGATACATTCCTTGACCTCTATTTTTATGATACTCGGGAACGCCCTTTTAACCTCAACCTCATTTGCATAGGAAAGAGTTTTTATTCTGCCTTTGATTTTCGACATTCTTACGCTGAAAATATTTTCGCCGATTTCAATTTCTGCTTTATCCAAAATCTGCTTCTCCGTAAGAATTTTTTCGCCCTTAATTTCAATCTTGGTTATATTAAAAAACGGAGCTTTAAAGACCACGGTTAAAATCGCGGTGCAACTTACAATAAAGCAAATCAAAACAAAGATGCGCTTGCGTTTTCTTGCTTTGCGTTTCTTTCTCAAAACAGCTTTTTGTCTTTCGGTAAATCTTTCGTCCATAGCTATCCTTCTCTCACAATTTCACCGCCGAAATCGCTAAAACTCCTTTCTATATTTTCGTATCCTCTGTCGATAAATTCCGTGTTATGAATAATGGATTCGCCCTTTGCTGAAAGAGCGCCAACAACCAGGGCCGCCCCGCCTCTTAAATCCTTGGCGTAAAGCTCTGCGCCCTTTAACCTTTTAACTCCGCTTACTAATGCAGAATTATCGTGTATTTTAATATTTGCACCCATTTTCAAAAATTCAAGGGTGTGGCCGAATCTGTTTTCGAATATATTCTCAACAAAACAGCTTTCCCCTCTTGACAAAAGAGATGCTGCCATAAAAATCGCCTGAGCATCTGTTGGAAAGTCGGGATATGGCATTGTGTTTATAATTCCAAACCCTCTCATCCGTCGAGGAGCTTTTATCTCAATATAATCTTCTCCGCATTTTATGTCGTTTCCTGCCGCTTCCAAAAATTTCAAGGGAAGTTTTATATGGTCAGGTCTGACACTGTTTATTTTCCCGTATCCTCCGCAAAGAGCAATCCCCGAAAGATAGGTAAGAGCCACAATTCTGTCAGGAATTATTTTATATTCCGTGTCGCCAAGAGCCTTGACCCCCTTAATTAAAAGGTTTCCGTTTTTGCCCTCGGAAATATTCCCTCCCATTGAGTTAAGAAAATTACGAAGGTCTAAAATTTCAGGCTCTCTTGCCGGGTTTTCAATTTCAAATTCGCAGTCTGAAACTACCCCCAAAAGCATTATATTCTCTGTGGCTCCAACGCTTGGAAAGTCAAGCTTTATTTTTGCGTCTCTAAGCTTTTCTACTTTGCAGAAAATCCTCTCGCCATCCTCTTTTATGTCTGCCCCCATCTGAGAAAAGGCTTTGAGATGCAAGTCGATGGGCCTTGCCCC
>JAZSPE010000048.1:0-9781 GCA_045537265.1 Clostridia bacterium
ATATATGCATATCGGAAATTTAAGAACAGCTCTTTATACTTATCTTTTAACAAGATCAAAGGGCGGAAAGTTTATTTTAAGAATAGAGGATACCGACCAGGAGCGTTTGGTTGAGGGTGCAACAGATGTAATTTACCGCACAATGAAAGATACAGGACTTATCCACGATGAAGGTCCGGATGTAGGCGGAAATTATGGCCCATATATCCAGAGCGAAAGAAGAAATATATATAAGGAATATGCAGAAAAGTTAGTTGAACTTGGCCACGCTTATTATTGCTTCTGCAGTAAGGAAAGACTTGACGATTTAAGAGAAAAGCAGGAGGCTGCAAAAGTTCCCACAAAATATGACGGCCTTTGCAGTAGACTAACCAAGGAAGAAGTTCAGGCTAAAATTGACGCAGGCGAGCCTTATGTTATAAGACAAAAGATGCCAAAGTATGGCAAAACAACATTTAAAGATGAGGTTTTCGGCGAAATCTCTGTTGAAAATGCAATCCTTGACGATAATGTTCTTTTAAAAGCAGACGGACTTCCAACCTATAACTTTGCCAATGTTATAGACGACCATTTAATGAATATAACTCATATTATAAGAGGCTCGGAGTATCTTTCTTCAACTCCAAAGTATAACCTCTTATATGAGGCATTCGGCTGGGACATCCCAACCTATATCCATGTTTCTCCCGTTATGAGAGACGCCCAGAAAAAGCTTTCAAAAAGAGACGGAGATGCGTCTTATGAAGACTTTATCAAAAAAGGCTATTTAAAAGAGGCGATTGTAAACTATATTGCTCTTTTAGGCTGGTCCCCGGGTGGCGACAGAGAAAAGTATACAATTGATGAGCTTATTGAAGCATTTGATGTAAAGGGAATAAGCAAATCCCCTGCAATCTTTGACGAAAATAAACTTGCTTGGCTTAACGGCGAGTATATAAGAGAACTCAGCGCGGAGGATTTCCACGAAAAAGCTCTCCCTTGGTATAAAGGCGTAATCGAAAACCCGAACATCGACTTAAAAGAGGTTAGTGCACTTTTACAGAAGAGATGCGAAAAACTAAGCGATATTCCAGAGCAGGTTGACTTTTTCGATAACCTCCCTGAGTATGATATTGAAATGTATACTCATAAGAAAATGAAGACTAATGCTGAAAATTCTCTTGTTTCTCTTGAAAACATTCTTCCTGTTATTGAGGGAATAGAGGATTGGACATTTGATAACCTCCACGATGCACTTATGGAATTAGTTGCAAAAATGGAAGTTAAAAACGGAATTGTCCTCTGGCCACTCCGTGTAGCAGTATCAGGAAAAGCATTCACTCCGGGCGGCGGTGTTGAAATTGCTTATATTCTTGGTAAAGACGAAACAATTGCGAGAATTAAAAAAGGCATAGAAAAACTGAAATAAAGGACTTGAATTTAATGGATATAACATCAAAATTTTCGGATAAGGTTGCCCATCTTGAAGGGTCTGCCATCCGTGCAATATTTAAGCTTTTGGCAAAACCGGGAATAATATCCTTTGCAGGAGGCGCTCCCGACCCTGAGCTTTTCCCAAATGAAGAGCTTGCTGAAATCGCGGTCGACATTCTTAAAAATGACGGTAAAACCGCCCTTCAGTATGGCGTAACAGAAGGGTATACCCCACTTTTAAATTGGGTTAAGGAAAGACTTAAAGGGCAAGGTATTGGAACTGAAAATGACGAAACAATAATCGTAAGCGGCGGACAGCAGGGAATTGACCTTGCATCAAAAGCCCTTATAAACCCGGGGGACGGTGTTATTTGCGAAGAGCCGAGCTTTATCGGCGGTCTTAATGCGTATCGCTCCAATAATGCAAAGCTTTATAGCGTTCCTGTTTTGTCTGACGGAATTGACACGGATAAATTAGAAGAAATTTTAAAGGAAAACGACAATATAAAAATCCTTTATACAATCTCAACTTTCCAGAACCCGTCAGGGATAACAATGTCTCTTGAAAAGAGGAAAAAGGTGCTTTCCCTTGCCGAAAAGTATGACATTATTATCTTTGAGGATAACCCATATGGAGAGCTTCGTTTCAGCGGAGAAGATATTCCCACAATGAAGTCAATGGATAAAGAGGGAAGAGTTGTATATCTTGGCTCTTTCTCAAAGATTTTAGCCCCTGGCCTTCGTCTTGGCTTTACCTGTGCAGATAAGCGCCTTATGGAAAGAATGGTAATCTGCAAACAGGTTGAGGATGTTCATACAAATATCCTCTCCCAGATGATTGCATATAGATTTGTAACAGAAAATTCTATTGACGAGCATATTGCAAAGCTTCGTGAGTGCTACGGAAGAAAATGTAAGCTTATGATTGAGTGCATCGATAAATTCTTCCCGAAATGCGTAACTCATACAAATCCAGAAGGCGGACTGTTCTTGTTCTGCACAATGCCTGATAAGTATGACGCAAAGGATGTTATGGAGAAGGCGTTAGAGGGCGGAGTTGCATTCGTTCCCGGCTCAGCTACGGTTATTGACGACAAAGCTCCAACTCATACATTCAGACTTAACTATTCAACAGCAAGCGAAGAACAAATCAGAAAAGGAATTGAAATTTTAGGAAATGTTCTCCATGATATAATGGACTAAGAGGAAGTGAAATAAATGGAAAACACAGAAAGAAAGAAACGAATTTTAAGCGGAATTCAGCCAACAGGGGTTTTAACTCTTGGAAACTATGTTGGCGCACTTAGGAATTTCGTTGACCTTCAAAAAGAAGATAAATATGAATGCTTCTATATGATTGCGGACCTCCATTCTTTAACTGTTAAGCAGGAGCCAAAAGATTTAAGGAAGAACAGCCTTGATTTATTGGCGCTCTTTTTGGCGAGCGGACTTGACGGGGAGAAAGACCCGATTTTCTATCAGTCCCATGTAAGCGCCCATTCTCAGCTTGGCTGGGTACTTGATTGCTATACCTATTTTGGCGAGCTTTCAAGAATGACACAGTTTAAGGATAAGTCAAGCAAACACGCGGATAATATAAACGCAGGTCTTTTTACATATCCAAGCCTTATGGCAGCTGATATTCTCCTTTATCAGTCCGATTTAGTGCCTGTTGGCCACGACCAGAAACAGCATTTGGAGCTTACAAGAGATTTGGCTGAAAGATTTAATCATACTTATAGCGATACATTCATCGTTCCTGAGCCTTATATTCCAAAGGTTGGAGCAAAGATTATGAGCCTTCAAAATCCAATGCAGAAAATGTCAAAATCTGACCCTAACGAAAATTCGTATATCTTAATGCTTGACCCTCTTGATAAAATAGTAAAGAAAATCAAGAGAGCGGTAACAGACAGTGAAGCATGTGTAAGACGAGGCGAGGGCAAAGAAGGCGTTGAAAACCTAATGAGTATTTACAGCGCTATGACAGGCAAAACTATGGATGAGATTGAGGCGGAATTTGACGGCAAAGGCTATGGCGACTTTAAGAATGCCGTTGCCGAGTCCGTTGTTGAAACCTTAAGACCTATCCAGGAAAAATATAACGACTACATAAAAAACAAAGATTATCTTGAAAAGATATACAGAAGCGGCGCAGAGCGTGCATCTTATGTTGCAAACAAAACAATCAGCAAGGTAAATCGAAAGGTTGGTTTTATTCAGCCGTAACAGGAGGCAAAAGAAATGATTGATTTAGGAAATATAAAACTGTTATATGTGGCCCTTGCCCTTTTAGTTGCATTTTTGATTTCCTTTGCGGCAACACCTGTTGTAATAGGTATCGCAAAAAAAATTAAAGCAATAGATGTTCCAAAAGACAACAGAAGAATCCATAAAAAGCCCATTCCTCTAATTGGTGGACTTGCTATTTTCTATGGCTTCTTAATAAGTGTCCTTTGTTTTTGTGTTATAGACGAAGCGGTTATAGGCATTGTTTTAGGGGCATTGGTTATTGTCATAACAGGAATAATTGACGATAAGTATAGCCTTCCTGCTAAGGTTAAACTTTTAATGCAGGTTGTTGCAGCGGTAATTGTTATAGCTTTCGGGGTTGAAATGCGGTATTTTGAAAACCCATTCACCAACGAATATGTAACTCTTGGCTGGCTCTCAATTCCTATAACAATAATCTGGATAGTAGGCGTTACCAATGCGGTAAACTTAACGGATGGTTTAGACGGCCTTGCGGCAGGGATTTCAACAATCGCATCCCTCAGTCTTCTTATCTTGATTTTGTTTACCGATAACATCAATCTTGCGATTATGACGGCGGCTCTTGCGGGTGCGGCATTCGGCTTTTTGCCTTATAACTTTAACCCTGCAAAGATTTTTATGGGGGACACGGGCTCAATGTTCTTAGGATATATATTGGCTTGTATTTCGGTGCAGGGCCTTATGAAAACTTATACGGTAATTTCCTTTGCCCTTCCAATCCTTGTGCTTGGCCTCCCGATTTTTGATACACTCTTTGCAATAGTTCGAAGAGTTGTTACAGGTCGCTCAATTATGTCTCCTGACAGAGGTCATCTCCACCATAGACTACTGGATATGGGATTCAGTCAGAGACAAACAGTTGCAATTTTGTATACATTAACAGCAATCCTTTGCCTAACAGCTCTTGTTATATTTTTAAAGGACGCTTTAAGAGGCGCAGTTTTGGTTGTAGCGGTTGTTGTTATAATCATAGTAAGCTTTGCAGTTTTAGACAGCAAAACGGAAAAAGTGAAAAAAGCAGAAGAACCCACTGAAGAAATTAAGGAGTCATAATATGAAAACAGTTATGCTTGTTTTCGGAACAAGACCTGAGGCGATTAAAATGTGTCCTTTGGTAAATGAACTGAAAAGCAGAAAAAATATAAAAACCGTTGTCTGCGTAACAGGTCAGCATCGTCAGATGCTTGATCAGGTTTTAGAGGCGTTTAGTGTCAAGCCTGATTATGATTTGTCTATTATGAAAGACAATCAGACCCTTTTTGACATAACAACGAATATACTGGAAAGAGTCCAAAGCGTTTTGGAAGAAGTAAACCCTGATGTGGTTTTGGTCCATGGGGATACTTCAACAACCTTTGTAACAGCTCTTGCTTGCTTTTATATGCAAATTCCCGTTGGCCATGTTGAGGCAGGCCTTAGAACCTATGATATTTACAGCCCATACCCAGAAGAATTTAACCGTCAAGCGGTGGGAAGCATCTCTTCTTATAACTTCTCCCCAACAGAGAAAGCAAAAGAAAACCTTTTAAAAGAAGGAAAGAAAAAGGAGAGCATTTTTGTTACGGGAAATACCGCAATCGATGCCCTCAAAACAACAGTTAAAGAGGAATATACTCACCCCGAGCTTGAATGGGCAAAGGATAGTAGGCTTATAATCATAACTGCCCACAGACGAGAAAATTTAGGAGAGCCGATGCATAATATGTTCAGGGCTATCCGAAGAATTATGGACGAAAACCCTGATGTTAAAGCGATTTATCCAATCCATTTAAATCCCGTTGTCCGAAAAGCGGCGGAGGAAGAACTAAGCGGTTGCGACAGAATTCATATAATTGAGCCTCTTGAAGTTCTGGACTTCCATAACTTCCTATCCCGAAGCTATATGATTTTAACTGACAGCGGTGGAATTCAGGAAGAAGCTCCGTCCCTAGGAAAACCTGTCCTCGTAATGCGCGACACAACAGAGCGCCCTGAGGGGATTGAAGCTGGAACCTTAAAGCTTGTGGGAACTGATGAGAAAGTTATCTATGAAAACTTTAAAGAACTCTTAGAAAACAAAGAAGCCTATGAAAAAATGAGCAAGGCAAGTAACCCCTATGGCGACGGTCTTGCATGCAAGAGGATTGCAGACATTCTGGAATTTGGCGAAACTAAAATTTAAAAGCAAAAGAGCATCTTAAAGATGCTCTTTTTTGTGTTTATTTTATGCCTAAATGGAAAAGATATGTTCTAAAAGAGAGTGCCGTAAAATAAGATATATTAAACGGATTTAGGAGTGAAGAAAAGTGAACAGTTTAGGCTCAGAAAACAATAAGATTAAAATGGCGGGGGAAATTGTTTCAGAGTTAGAATTTTCCCATGAAGTCTATGGCGAGAAGTTTTATACCTTCAAGCTTGAAACAAAAAGATTAAGTGAAAATACTGATATAATTCCAATAATGATTTCGGAAAAATTCTTCCCCTCAATCAATATTGAAGTGGGGAAATTTGTTTTAATAGGCGGTCAATTCCGCTCATATAATAATTTTACGGCAGTAGGAAGCAAGCTTATGCTGACTGTTTTTGTCCGGGACATAGAGGAGGCTGACGGTCTAACTGACTATGCCTCTTCCAATAATGTATACTTAAACGGATATATCTGCAAAGAACCGGTATACAGAACAACTCCTTTCGGCAGAGAAATTGCGGATATTTTGCTTGCTGTAAACCGTGCCTATAACAAATCAGACTATATCCCCTGCATCGCCTGGGGAAGAAATGCAAAGTATGCCTCGGCGCTTTCCGTTGGGGATAACCTTTCTGTCTGGGGCAGAGTTCAAAGCAGGGAATATCAAAAGAAAATAAGCGATGAAGAAGTAGAAAACAGAGTAGCCTATGAAGTGTCTATCTCCAAAATGGAACTTAATGAGGAATAAAAAAAGCCACTTTGACGACAACCGTCAAAGTGGCTTGTTAATTTTTATCTTGGCAGATTGCAAAGAGCAAGGATTTCTTCTTGAAGAGCAAACATCTCTTTTTCTTCGTCTGGCTCCATATGGTCATAGCCTAAAAGGTGGAGAAGAGAATGGGCGGTAAGAAAACCAACCTCTCTCTCGAAAGAATGGCCGTATTCCTCGGCCTGTTCCTTTGCTTTTTCTAAGGAGATAACAATATCTCCAAGAAGAATTTCGCCGTTTTCTCCAAAGTCGCACTCTTCCATATCAATTTCCCCGTCTTCATCGTAGTCAAACATAGGGAAAGAAAGCACATCTGTTGGGCGGTCAATTCCCCTGTGAAGTTTGTTTAAGGAATGGATTTCTTCGTTGTCTGTAAGCATTATGCTGATTTCACAGTTGTCCTCAAACTCCATAAAATTAAGCCCCGTCTTTAAGACAGTTTTTATAAGAGCGCGAAGCTCTTTTGTAACTTCAATTTTTTTCTGTTCGTTTCTGATGCTTATTTTCATATATTTTTGCTCGTCCGTTTTTTGGCGGAGCGTTCCCTTTCAGCGTTTTTCATATCATAAGCCCTGACAATTCTCTGAACAAGAGGATGGCGCACAACATCGGCCTCTGATAAATACATAAACTCAATTCCCTCAATGTTTTTAAGAACTCTCTCGGCATCCCGAAGACCCGATTTCTTGTCTCGTGGAAGGTCAATCTGAGTAATGTCCCCTGTAACAACGATTTTTGAAGAAAATCCCATTCGTGTAAGGAACATTTTCATCTGCTCGGCAGTTGTGTTTTGCGCCTCATCAAGAATTATGAAAGCGTTGTCAAGTGTTCTTCCTCGCATAAATGCAAGAGGAGCAACCTCGATCAATCCTCTTTCAACATTTTTGTTAAAAGCCTCGCCACCGAACATATCCCCAAGAGCGTCGTATAAAGGGCGGAGATAAGGGTCAACCTTGTCCTGCATATCCCCCGGCAAAAAGCCAAGTTTTTCCCCTGCTTCAACGGCAGGACGGGTAAGGATAATCTTGCTTACCTCTTTGTTTTTAAAGGCCTGAACAGCCATTGCAACAGCGAGATATGTCTTTCCTGTTCCCGCAGGGCCAATTCCGAAAACGATTGGGTTTTTGGCGATTGTTTCAATATATTTTTTCTGCCCTAAGGTTTTAGGCTTAATTGGAACACCTCTTGATGTTATGCAAACGCACCCTTCGGATAAAGAGGCAAGGTCTTCTTCGTTACCTTCCTCAACCTGAGAGATAACATAGCGAACCTCCTGCTCGGAAATAACCGTCCCCGAGGCGTGCATCCCCATTAAATTCTGAATCACGGAAGTCGCCTTATCAACATTTTCAGCATTCCCCGCAATTTTTATATCTGAACCTCGGTTAATTATGGCAACATCAAAGCTCTTTTCGATTATCCTGACATTCTCGTCAAAACTTCCGAAAAGAGCAATAAGAGTTTCCATTTTATCAACTTCGATGTGTCTGTCCATTAAACTACCTCATTTGTTATTTTGCTTAAACCTAATTGGGTTTGTTATCCTCATTATATTCCAATTCATCGCTTTTGTCAATGGGCGTTTTAACTGCAATATTCTCTAAGCATTCGCATTCTAAGGTAACGATGACGCTATCCTTTTTTTCTATAAAGGAAAGGTCGGTTTTTTCGATTTTTGCGCCTTTTGGGAGCTCTTTGTTAACCCTTTGCATAAGATGAAACTTCCCCAAAATGACTGCTTCGGAAACTGTTCTTTTCTTAGTTTGCTCTTTTTGCTGGAAAAATTCCTTTTTCTCAGCGGTTAAAGCTGGAAAAATTTCAAGAGGAAGGGAATAAACCTTTTCCCTTTCCTTGACCTCATAAAGAGTAAAGGGAGACTTTTCCGTTATATAAAGGGGAATGGAAAGGTTCAAAAAATTAAGTTTAGTCTTGGATTTTTTCTCTCCCGTAAAAGTTTTTGTTTTATATTTTAAAGGAATTTCAATTTCCTCTTTATACCAGGTCGTTGCGTAAACCTCCCCAAAGGAGTGGGTGTATCTCATACCCACAGAATTGCTGTCAATAACCCCGCTGACTAGAAGGTCGCCCTCTTTAACTAAGGTGTTGTTTAAGACCATGGTCTGCCCGTCGCGGATTTCCATAAGGCGAATAACCCCGTCTTTTTTTGCAACTAAGTTGCAAGGCTCATCTGTGGGCGGAATAACTTCCTTTTCTTTTCGCTCGGTAAGGGTAATATAAAGGCGAGAGCCTTTAAGATTAAGGCCAATCCAGCCTAAATCGTCGTGGGCAGTCATAAGCTGATTTTTGAGAATTTTTGTATCTATTTCGTTTAATGGAGTGCCGATTTTAACCCCGTATGAAATAAGAGAGGAAATAAGCTTCTCCTCTGAAATTTTGCTGTTTCCCTCAATGCTTATCCCCATAAGATGCCCCGAAAGATACCATATAAGGAGAAGGAAAACGGCAAGCCCTAAAAGGAAACCCCGTCTGTTTTTGTTGCGGTTTAATAAAAAAGGGAGGCCGTGCTTTGAAGAAATTCTAACTTTTGTTCGGGTTTTTCGCGCCGCCTTTCTTAAAGACTTAAAGGCGAGAATGCTCACTCTTGCAGATATCTCATAAGGACTTATGTAAGAGAGGTTTAGAAGAATAATATCCTCCATTTTACAAAGGTTTAAAAAACGCTCAAGGAAATATCCCTTGGCGCTGATTTTAACATATCCTTTTAAATATGAAATAAGCTTAACAATCACTATTTTTCCCTCCCGACAGTAAAAGAAACTGAGGAAATTGTTCCCATAACATAGATAAAGTCCTTTGTCATAGTTTTAATTTCAAGGTTTTCTCCGCAGATTTTTATGTTTGAGGGGTTAACCAAAAGACTTATGCAAGTGGGGGAGTATTCTGAAATCCCGAGATAATTTTCGACGGTTATCTCCCGGTTTCCGATAATTTCAATCCTTGCAGTGTTAAGAATAATCTCCTTTGACATTTCAAGAGAATCGGCGAGCTTTTCTCTTGCGGTTTTCTTAGGAGGAGAGGTATCTCTTTTTCTCATAAATAAAAGCGACCTTTCAAATATCATATATGAAATTTTATGCTTAGGGCAGAGATTTAATGAATATAATAAGAGGGAAAGGGCGTGTTTGAAAGTAAGTCGG